>CASBQB010000227.1 GCA_949127655.1 Chroococcales cyanobacterium PMM_0086
CAGGCTCAATATCGATAATTGACTCATTGTCAATTGGCGTTAATTATATTGAGTAATAGATAACTTATTAAGATTAAGTTATTTTGTTTCTAAATTTTTCATTATATTAGAAAGAAAATCCTTAAAATTTTAGTCTACTTTTGAGAGAATATACTTGTTTTGAACAAGTAACTTAAATATTCAGGAATATTTATCAATATTTATCAATAGTTTAACATCTCCTTTGAGGCTTGTTTTTAAAGTTAGGTACCTAAGGAGAACACATGATAAGTATTTATTTTAGTTCTTTTCCTTATTTATACGAAATTGGGATGCTCCCATTCCAGGTTTATTAAACCTAGGCTTATCTTCAGAACAAATAGCCAAGGTCTTAGAGATTAGCTTAGAAACTATTCTTAAAGTCATAGATGAGTTACCACAAAGCCAAGAAAATTAACAATAAAATATTCTGGATGAGGATAATCTTACTGAACCTTGGCCAATGGATGATTAATAGAATATTTTTATAGTAATCTAGATTCCTGCTATTGACTATTCTATCCCTTGACAATCGCCCCAAAATCTGCTAGTACTCTAGAATGATTTCGTAAGAGTCCTAATAAATTTAAGCGATTATTGCGAATAGCCAAATCTTCACTCAGGACTAAAACGCTGTCATCGCCATCAAAAAAAGCACTGACGGTAGGGGAAATCTGAATTAGTCCATCTACTAAGAGTTGATAATCTCTTCTTAGCTGTGCAGTCTGAGTCTTGGGAAGGAGTCTGATCAAAGCAGCATTGAAAGTTATCTCGGAAGACTTTTCAAAGAGATTAGGCTGCAGGATTTCTCTAGGGTCTAAGATCTGGTAATCAAGAGAACCTTTGGTAGCTAAACGTGCAGAACGGTTAATAGTTTCATAGATTTGTTGCAGTTGTCCATTGTTGCGAATAGTTTGCAAGAATTGAGCACGATCACGTACATCTAAAAGGTCTTCTAATGCCCTGATTTTATAATCAACAGCATTCTCCCCCAAAACAGCATTAACTAAGTCATAATCAATTTTTAATTCATCTTGAAGAAGGGTTTCTAGGCGTTGTAGTAAAAAAGATTGTAAATTCTCTAATGGTGACTCTCGATCAGGATGTCCACTGAGAAAATCAGTTACAGATTGATTAAGCAATTGCCAAAGATTAATTGACAACTGCCCAGACCAAGTGATATTAATAATGGCATTAGCTAGGCGACGTAAGGCAAAAGGATCTGATGATCCAGTAGGAACTAATCCTATACCAAAAATACTGACTAAAGTATCTAGACGATCTGCAATACCGACAACTTGTCCGGTCAAGGACTGAGGTAATTGATCCTCTGCAGTTCTGGGGAGATAATGTTCAAAAATACCCCGTGCTACATTAGCAGACTCCCCACTAACTAGAGCATAATTTTGACCCATAATGCCCTGTAATTCTGGAAACTCATAGACCATTTGAGTTACTAAATCAGCTTTACATAACAAGGCTGTGCTTTCTATTTGATTGCGTTGTTCGGAGATAAGTTCTAACTGTTCACAAATCAGTTGAGAGATTTCCATAATGCGATCAACCTTACCTCGCATAGTCCCTAATTCTTCCTGAAAAGTCACTGTTTCTAGTTGTGGAAGGTAGCTATCTAATGGGTCATCACAATCAGCTTGATAGAAAAATTGAGCATCAGCTAATCTAGCTCTAATTACTCTAGCATTACCTTGAGAAATGATCTTAGCCTTAGCTGCATCTCCATTAGAGATAGTAATAAAATTAGCTAAAAGCTGACCATCTTTTTTAACTGGGAAGTATCTCTGATGGGTTACCATGACCGTTGTGATAACTTCTAGGGGTAAGTGGAGGAATTCTGTAGCAAACTCACCAATAATTGCTGTTGGGTACTCTACTAAATTAATAACTTCTTCTAACAAATCAGTAGAAATATCAGCCACTCCACCTAAACTTTGAGCAGCAGTTTCAATTTGTTCTAAAATAGTCTGACGACGTATTAATGGATCTGGTTCGACAAAGACTGAGCGTAAAGTAGAGAGATATTGATTAGCAGAATTTATGGTAATTGGTTCTGGATGTAAGATACGATGACCTAGAGAAATTCGCCCACTTGTGATTAATGTTGAGCCATTTATTAACTCCAGAGGCAGAATTTCCTTATCCCAGAGGGACAGTAACCACCTTATAGGACGTGGAAAACGTAGATCCCCATCACCCCAACGCATGAAGCGTTTTCCTTCTAATTCAGTAATCCAGCGTTTAGAGAGTTCTGGTAGTATCTCTTTAGTAATTCTGCCTGCTGTCTTTTTCTTTAAGAAAACAAAAGCTCCTTTATCAGTATCTTTGACAAAGATCTCATCTAAGTCTACTCCTTGTTTACGGGCAAAACCCACAGCAGCAGGTGTGGCCTTTCCCTCAACAAAAGCTGCTGTAGCTGATGGTCCTTTAATTTCTTCCTCACGGTTAGGTTGTTCTAAAGGTAATCCTTCAATTAAGACAGCTAAACGGCGCGGTGTTCCATAGATTTTGAGATTTTTTGGAGTGAGAAACTCTTCTTGTAACTGTTTAAGGATACGAGACTCCCACTGTTTAATAGCACTACTAATAAATTCTGCTGGTAGTTCTTCGGTTCCAACTTCTAAAAGATAATCTGGCATACTGTATGTGAGTGTTCTAAAAGTTTTTGTTGTATTGTCTGATTTTAAGGCTATTTAAAGGTAACTTAGCTTATTGCGCTTCGCCAAAACGATATCCTTTTCCATAGACAGTGTGAATGAGAGGAGTTTGTTTATTAAGTTCTATTTTGCGACGCAAGAGACGAATAAGTGCCGCCACTACATTGCTACTAGGTACTTCTGCACCTGTTGCTGACCAAAGATGCTGATATATTTGTTCATGGGTTAATAATTGTCCAGGATGCTGCATAAATAGAGATAGAAGAGAGATTTCCTTTTCTGAGAGTTGGATCACCCTACCTTGACGATAGACTAATTGATTTTCATTATCTAATTCTAAATCAGCAACTTTTAAGCGAGATAGAACAGGAGATCGCCTCAATAAGGCTCTGACTCTAGCTAGGAGTTCTCCGAGTTCAAAGGGTTTAATGAGATAATCATCAGCACCAGCATCCAAACCACTAACACGGTCATTGAGAGTGTCTTTAGCAGTGAGAAAGAGGACGGGAGTGACTTTACCTTGCGCACGCAAAGATTGACAGATTTCTAAGCCAGAATGATGAGGTAACATCCAGTCTAAAATCAGCAACTCATATTCTTGAGTTTGAGCTAAAGTTAAACCAGCAAGACCATTATCTGTGACATCGACAGTATATCCCTCACGCAAGAGGATATGACGCAAAGGATCTGTCAATTCAATTTCGTCATCAACCAAGAGGATACGCATGAGAGAATAAGGTTATCAATAGATATCTTTTTTATAATTGCATGTTGACTGTTGCTATGCCCAAGGGGGCCCTACTGACTGACAGTATTCAAATTTTCCAAGAGATTGGCTTAGATTTTAGTTTGCTTCTAGAATCAAGTAATCGTCAACTCCAAATAACTGATCCCACAGGTAAGGCAAAAGCACTACTAGTAAGGGCGCAAGATGTTCCAGTTTATGTTGAATACGGACAAGCTAAACTAGGTATTGTCGGCTATGATGTTCTTTTAGAGAAAAAAGCAACAGTCGCTCAATTGCTAGACTTAGGCTTTGGTCGCTGTAGAATGTCAGTAGCAGTACCTCAGTCTAGTCCTTACAGACGATCTCAAGAATTACCTCACCATGGCCGAGTAGCTTCTAAGTTTGTCCACTGTGCTAAAGAACATTTTGACAGCTTAGATGTACCAATAGAAATTATACCTCTCTCTGGTTCAGTGGAATTAGGACCAATTACAGGGATGTCAGAAGCTATTGTAGATCTGGTCTCTACTGGTAAAACACTCAAAGAAAATGGCTTAATTGAGATAGATGTACTTTTTCAGAGTACAGCACGTTTGATTGCCCATCCTCTTAGTTATCGTTTAGATTTAGATTATCTCTCTAACTGGATAACTAAGTTAGAGAAGGCAGTAAGTCATAGGTAATTTGTGGTTAAGTCAGCTTATAAGCGTTCGCGTGAAAATGATTGGAGACTCTTTCTCAGACTACTTCCCTATCTTCGTCAGCATCGGAAAGTTTTAGTAATCTCCATCATTTTATTAATTCCTCTCTCTTTAGCTAGTGCTGTACAACCTCTCATTGTGGGACAGGTTATTTCTTTTTTACGCCATGAACCAACTTGGTCATTCTTAGCAGGACAAACTATCGCCCAAGCAATTAATACTCTCTCTTTGATGTTGCTGGTCACAATTGTTATTCGTCTCTGCTTTGTTGCTTATCAAGGTTATCTGGTGCAAAAGGTAGGACAGGAAATTACCACTCAAGTTAGAGAGGATCTTTTTGATCATGTAACTCATCTTTCTTCTCGCTTTTTTGAAAGTACCCCAGTCGGTAAGCTAGTTACAAGAATCACTAGTGACGTGGAAGCTTTAGGAGATGTTTTCGCTAGTGGTGCTATTGGTGTCCTAAGTGATCTCATCTCTATGTTGATGCTATTAGTGGTTATCTTCTTGACACAGTGGCAATTATCCTCAATGTTGCTGTTGATGTTAGTACCTGTGACCGTCTTAATTATCTATTTTCAACAGCGGTTCCGCAATGCTAATTATCAAGTCAGAGAAGAACTATCTAAACTTAACTCCATGCTACAAGAAAATATTGTCGGTATTAATATTGTGCAGTTGTTTAGAAGAGAAGTATTTAACTCAGAGGTCTTTGGAGTAACTAACCGTAAGTATCGTCAGTCGGTAGATAAGACAATCTTTTATGACTCTGCAGTTTCTGCTACTTTGGAATGGATTTCTCTAGTGGCAATTGCTGGAGTTCTTTGGTTAGGTAGTATATTTATATTGCATAAAGAATTGGAATTTGGGGTTCTCTCAGCTTTTATTCTCTTTGCACAACGTCTTTTTAACCCTTTAAGACAATTTGCTGATAAGTTTACGATGTTCCAAGCTGGTTTTACAGCTATTGAACGCATTACTGAGTTAAGGGAAGAACCTATTGAAATTCGGGACAACAACTCTACTGGAATGTTAGAAACAAATGTCCATCAAAAAGGTGAAATTCGTTTTGAGGATGTCTGGTTTGGTTATAAAGCTGATGAATATATTCTTAAAGGTCTAAATTTTACTCTTTCTCCAGGGGAAAAAGTCGCTTTAGTCGGTCCGACAGGTGCAGGAAAAAGCTCTATTATTCGTCTTCTCTGTCGTCTTTATGAACCCAGTAGAGGCAGAATATTAGTCAATGGGATTGATATTAGAGATCTTCCCCAAGCGCAACTGAGAAGTTATATAGGGGTTATTTTACAGGAAAGCTTTCTCTTTGCTGGCAATATTAAGCGCAATATTACTCTAGGAGAAACTCACTCTCTTGAGGAAATTAAAGAAGCAGCTAGAATTACTGGTATTGATTCTTTTATTGAAGAACTTCCCCAAAGTTACGATACTCTTTTAAGGGAAAGGGGAACCAATCTCTCAGCCGGACAAAAACAACTTTTAGCTTTTGCTAGGGTAGCCATTCGTAACCCCAGCATTCTAGTCTTAGATGAGGCTACAGCTAGTTTAGATGTGGCAACTGAGGTGATCATTCAAAATGCCTTAGAACAGCTTTTAGAGGGCAAAACAGCGATTATTATTGCTCATCGTCTTTCTACCATTCGCAATGTTGATAAAATTCTGGTTCTTAAACGGGGAGAATTAGTTGAGTCTGGTACTCATGAGGAATTACTAGAAACTAAAGGACTTTATTCTAGTCTCTATCATTTACAACTTTTAGGTAAGCTATAAATGATAGTATATTTTACTTTAGTATCATAAATTATTTATAGGATGAATTTCATGTTAACTGTTAAACCTCGATTTACAAGCTTTGAAGAGTACATATCAGACAATAACGATTCTGAGCAAGTCTATGAGTTATTTAATGGAGAATTGATTGAAGTTCCACCAGAGTCGGGGTTAAATATTCAAATCGTCAATCGTCTTTTTTTGTTGTTTGCTTTGATGCTAGGAACTGATAGAGTCAGAGGACAGGGACTAGAATTAGAAGTCAGAGGCGAACCCAAAAACCGTTATCCCGATCTGACTATTATTCTCGAAGAACATATTCAACAATTATCAACACGCAATACCATTCGCCTGTTCATGTCACCGCCTCTATTAGTTATCGAAGTAGTAAGTCCTGGAGAAATTCAAAAAGATAGAGACTACATCGCCAAAACAAGGCAATATCAAGATTGTGGTATTTCTGAATATTGGATTGTTGATCCCCAAACGCAAACCATCCTAGTCTTAGAAATGATGGGAGATACTTAGGGTTTGCTGAAAAGACCTGAAACCTAAGCCTAAAAAGAGTTTAATAAGTGCTTAGATGCGCAAAAATGGGTGAGAATGGGTCAAAAGCCACGCACCTGCGTAGCCAAACGTAAATATGTACCGCAAAATTGAGCAACCAGAAAAACCAGTTGAAAAACTTGAACTACCTTTTGTTCTAAAAGAGCTCGTAGAGTGGGGAAATTATGTTCTAATAATCGTTGGGTAATTATGGCGAATTTTATTCCTTGGTCAGAATTTGAGGAGGACTATGCTCAAAAATTTTCCCAATTCATGGGG
>CASBQB010000228.1 GCA_949127655.1 Chroococcales cyanobacterium PMM_0086
TGAATGATAGCCTAAGATATAAAGAACCCCCTAGCGCTAACTAAGAGGTTCCAAGACAAACAAATCTAAGAGGATCTTACCATGACTGTTGAGACTGAGACTTTAATACTTAAAGCTATTGAGAAGTTAGAGCAAAAGTTAGATAAATTTATTGATAATACCAACCAAGAGTTTAAAAATATCAATCAAACTTTAACCAGTATTCAAGTCAATCAAGGCATACAAGGGGAACAGATCAAAGAACTTCAAAAAGGACAAGACAAACAAACAACTTGGCTATTAAGCTTAGTAACAGGTCTAGTTCTAGGACTGCTTGGTTTAGTTACTGCTGTTGGTAAAGTTGTCTTTTTTCCTAATCCTTAAAAATAGTCATGCCTAGAAAAAAGAAGATCCAGGAATCTACAGAGACTAAAATAGAGAAGGTGACAGACTACTCTGAATCTTGGTATGTCGAACGCTTAGGCGATAAGCTAACTGCTAAACAGGGCAGAGACCTTACTGTATCCTCTACATTCTATTTAGGTTTCTATGGCCCATTTCCCGATCATGAGAAATGCCTTTTAGCTTTAGAGGAACTTAAAAAGATTATTGAGAAGCAAGTAGAAAAAGCTAAAGCTATAGCAGCAGCAGAACCGGATCCTCTTCCTTTTGAAAAAAAGAGGTAAAGCCTAGAGTCTAAAAATCTTCCTAGAGCTAGAGTGTCACTTTATGATGATTTTTTACTCAACAGCGCAAAAGTATTGATTTAAGTATAGAACAAATGACCCTCTCTAGAATGCCCTAGAATGTTGGTAAAATATGTTGAGCTTATGTTTACATCCTTAACCAGTTTTTTTGACAAACATATTTAACAAGATATTAAACTCCCAACCTGCAAACGGCTCATACTTCAAAAACTTATCGTCTTTTTTTTCTCTTAACCAACGGTTGACGCTAACCAAGCTAACGCCTAGAAGTTTAGCCATTTCTTCTCTGCTACAAAGTACAACATTGTAGTGTTTAAGTTTTTCCAGTATGATTATTGGATCTCTAGATTCTTTTATTATCGATTCGATCAACGCCTTCAGTTGTGTCTTGCCTACAGGGCCAATTCCACTCTCAACTACAGATCTAGACTCTTCTTTACCTTCTATAGCGATTTCACGAGTAGCTAGAAGGCTTTCAACTTTTTTTCTAGTGGCTCTATCGACTCAGCGATCAGTTTTCTTATTTCTTCTTTGTGGCTTGTAGATAGTTCTGTAGATAATACTGTAGATTGTGGGTCTATTTTCCCTAGGACTACTCTCTTGGCTATCAGTCCTATTGACTCATCGCCTTTACCAGCAAGCCTTCTTAGTTCATCTATTTCTTTTCTGCTCAAGCTAAACTGAACGCAATTTTTGCTAGAAACCATGACTATCTATATCCTATCTATATACTGTCTCTAATCTATTATATATAGTTTGTAGATAGTGTATAAAGAGTATAAATAGTTTAGTTATATGAAGTATATATATAGTGTCTAGATAGTATAAACGCTCAAAACAGTTCTCTCACTAGAACACTATTTTCACGAGCTATAGATAGTATGGATGCTCAAAATGTTATAAAACTTAACACCCATAAAAGAGCGTATAAATATATAATATTGAATTTTTCTCTGAGAATACATTTATATTAATTTAAATGGGCAGGGATAAGCTAGATTTTAAAATTGAATTATTGTTGAATGAATTCATTCTTGAATGCCAAAAATACATTTATGCAGCTAAATTAATTAATTAATCGCTAGTCTTAGCCGCATTGCCGGAAATGTGCAAGTGTGCAATTATGTATGCGTGCGTGAACGCACAGAGATAGCTATCCATGGATAGCTAGATAAAGCAGCAAAAATGCTTCTAAGTCCATTACTACATAGTCTTTTCTGGTTATGAAAATTGACTTAAACAAGCTTAAATCAATGAAAAAACAGATATTTTAGATTTATTTTTAATTTTGAAAAAATCTTGACATTTTCGAGTTTCAGCAAAAGAGACAAAAAATTATTATTTTTATCTCCAGATAAACCAAAGTTACGTTAATATAAAACTATCTAAATAGAAGAGAGCCGCCCTAAGGCGACCCAGAGACACAGAAATAGATCAAAAGAAACAACAATGTATTGTCATTTTAATCTATTTTTGACCTCCCAAGTAATCTTTTTGGATAAAAAAATCCCTTTGAATCCTTAGCCTTCAATTAGTACTACCGACTAACTCAAGGCTAAGGATGCAAAGGAAAATCAAAATTAAAAACACCTTAACTATGTCACATTTTTTTAGAAATGTCAGCAGTAAAAAAGCTGATCATCAGAAGAAACTCAAGACCGCTCAATACACAGTAAAACTTTCAGTCAAAAAACCAGACAACCTCTCCGACTCTGACAAAGCGATTTCTGATACTTTTGACCTATTCTTGCTTAAATATCAGGCTGCAGTAGAGGGGCAAAAAAATGCTTAATTCTTCTACACAGCAGCTGCTAAAGCATCTATCCTCAATATTCAGACCAGGTGAGTTTATCTGGCTCAAACATGGTCAAACCACTTTCTTTTGTGGGACTTTAGATCAGGATGGCCACTTAAAGATTCATCCAACATCAGGAAAAGAGACCGAGAGAAAGATTAACTATGCGCTCA
>CASBQB010000229.1 GCA_949127655.1 Chroococcales cyanobacterium PMM_0086
AAGAGTTAGAGTTTCTATTGCATAAACTCTTAAATGAAGGTGAACTAATTATTAAGTGGGAACGTAAAATTAAAAATAAGGGAAATTCTGTTAACGTCGTTTAAATGCTTAACAGCTTACTCACATTAATGATAAATACATTTTATATAGAGTTTAATCAATGATTTAAGAAGTCAAAGGCTTGATACACCAATTCGGCAAAATAATTTGTAGAATATTAATCTAGGTTGGAAATGTGGCTACCCTCAGAGAGCAAAGATGTTGAATGAAATTGCTTTAAGACGTTTAAAGTGCTGGACTATTTCTTCTAGAGAGAAGGATCTCTTTCAATCGAGAGCATTAGGGTTTGAGTTAGCCCAGTTAGGTTTTAAGTTGAAAAATATTGAAGATTTTACCTCAACAACCAGAGAAGAGTTTGCTGGGAATCTCAATGTACTTAGAGAAATGCGTGGGGATGATGTAGAGTACGTGCCGTTATTTATTAATTTTCCAGACGAACTACCAAACGATGGGGAATACTTAATTAGGCGAATATTTGGCTTTTTGGGGTTAAATACTTTTGATTACTCCAGATTTGGTGCTGACCCGATCACCCAAATGCAAAATCATGAATTATGGCAAGCAGCAACTGCAGCCCAAGCTGAGCGATTAGAAGATAGTTATGTTGAATGGATTGATCTAACTGTCGTTACTCTAGAAGAAGCTAAACAACAGCTAGAGAAGTGGCTACTTGATTTATTATATTCAGCTACTCCGGTCAAGGAAGCCTTATGGACAGATATTTTGACTGTTTTAGATCAGATGAATATTGCGGTAGATATCACAAAAGTACCAGTTAAAGAAAATTTAGCCAGATTAGCAGCGATTCAATGGGAAAAATGGCAGAAAATTATTGTTAAAACCCCGACAGATCTACTCAGGATGTTTGCTTTGATTAGGGGTCAAGACGTTTCACTAGCAAGTCTAATCGATCTTTCAGGCTTAAAACTATCTAAGCCACAACGTAGAGAACTCGTTAAGTTTCTCAACGAATGTCCAGCTTTAGAAGAAGATTTACTGCGCTACAAAGGATTATGGGTATCTATATCTAAATGGTTACATCCTGGAGATCTAGCTAAAAAGTATCCAAAAGTAGCAAAAGCTTTTGATGACTTGCGTAATGACAGAATCAAGAGTTTTGAGTCTCTAGTAATCAATGGAAGTGGACAGGAAAGACTCACTAAGTTAGCCGAACGACCCTCAATAATGTTACGTAAGTTAACCTGGCTACTCAAAGACTTTCCACCAGAAGTCATAGCTGATGCAGTATTAAACTTAGAAGATCAAATTGCTTCATTACCATTGCCTCTTTTGATGAATGCCTACTTTGCTATTGACTATCCAGGTAAGCGACTAGTCATTAATAAAAAAGGTAAACCTTATTTCCTAGCAGCAAGGCTGCCTGCCCTGAATAATTCTTCAGTATTAAAAGCGTTAGACACTTTGATTTTAACTAAACTAAGGGGTAGTAAAAACTGGCAAAAGGTCTGGATAGATCCCACACTCAATAAAATTGTGCTACCACTACAGGACAGAAAACAATCAGATGGTCTGCTTAACCTAGGGCGTGGTTCTCGTCTCTCAATAGATAGTACTGTTATTAGATTGTTTGTCTACTGGCAACAGGATATTCAAACAACTGATTTAGACCTAAGTGCAATGAAATTGGATGCAGATTTTAAATATGTTGAACATATCGGTTGGAATAGCTACGATTCAGATACTGATGTTATCCATAGTGGCGATATTCAATCTGCTCCTCATGGCGCTGCTGAGTTCATTGACATTAAACTAGAGGCACTAAAAACAGGTTATATCTTACCGACAATTCTTCGCTATACAGGAGAAGAATTTTCAGAGATGAAAGCTTGTTACGCCGGTTGGATGAAGAGAGAGGATGCTGATGTAGAGACAAAAACCTTTGATGCTAAAACTGTGGCAGAAAAAGTTAATGTAAATCAAGATGGAGTATCTTGGATTCCTTTTATCTTTGATGTTGTCTCTAAAGAGATTATTTATGTAGATCTCTATTCTAGAGGCAGCAGAACTATTGAGACAAATCAGCATTTTCGGGCTATAGCAGCAGCCTTAGCATCTTACTACAAGTCCAAACCAACTTTTGCGGACTTAGCTTCTTGGTATATAAGAGCAAATAATGCTATTATTGTTGATAGACAAGATGCAGAGACAACTATCGGATTGACTGACGATTGCACTGTCAACGTCTTAAAACTTGTGGGCCAAGGAGTTACTTCCTTCTAATACCTAATTTCAAACTAGTAACTCCACTTTCCCACTTTTAAAGATCCTAAGAAGTAATAGGCAAGTCAATAGTGAATAGTTAATAGGTATTGACTTGTTCAAAAAGCTAGATCATTAAGACGAGCTTGTAGTAATTGAGGAAATTTAGCATAATACTGTTGATTAAGTGGGGAAGGATGAGGTAAAGGCAAAAGAGTTATTGCCGTTGATACTGCAAACGATAATCGCAGTTCAATTCCTTCTTCATTAGTTAAACCAGGCAGTAGCCTGTCCAAACCCTCTATCAATTTTGCTCTCTGCTAGCTCACGCCATTTAGTTGGCAACTCTCCAGCATAATTAATAAGTGCCTATACAAAATTAATTACATACTCACTACCAACACCATTAAGAACTTTATTGACGTATTTAACTAAACTATTCCAATTAGAATAAGCCTCAATTTCAATCCATACTCTTA
>CASBQB010000230.1 GCA_949127655.1 Chroococcales cyanobacterium PMM_0086
ATCCTACCCTTGACAGTCACTAATAATTGGTTATCTTTAGGTTAAGGTTCACAAAAGGTGCGCCCCGACATCCCCAACTCTTTTCTTTACCAATGAACTTAGTTAGAAACGGAGGTCGCCTTTTACAGGACTAAAGTCCTACTGTGATAAGCTATTTGACTCAATTCCCCATTGATGTTTCAAAAACTCCTTGTACATATTTTCTTTCATGATCATTTGTTCATAAAGCTTAACTAGAAACTCTACAGCCTGATCTCGGTTTAGACTCTGCACCTGTGTTTCAAACGATCTGATGTTGAATTGTTGTTCTAGAGAGAGGTTCATTGGTTGAGACATGATTGACTCCTTAGATGTTTAGATCCTTATCTTAACTAATGTAACAAAAAATTGACAACCTATACAGGGTATGCTCAACTTTTTTTGTTAATTTTCCCTGATTTTTGTAACAAAAGTCCCGAAGCACACAAGATAGGTTTTAGCAAGTATTTTTCTAAGAAAAAGCTCAAAATGAACAATAGAAGAAGTAAAGTTACTTAAAAGCTTGACGCAAAGGCAGAAAAGATTGAGAATTAATAAGGACAAGTAGTAAACATTCTGTAATAATCAAAAAAGAGAGTGAAGGGAAAGTCCCTAGCTTGTTCTCTTAAAATGGTTGTAATTTTAGAGGAAAACTTTAAAGGTAAGAGGGTAAAAGCAGAGAGTAAGGGAAAAACAAGCTGCTGTAATGTTATGAAGTCCTGGAAAACAGGAAGCGCTACTGTGTGTAACATCAGATCCATAGTTTCAGATTTTCATTCACTGATAATATCCGGAGGATTCCATTATGTCTGTTCGTCTATATGTCGGTAATCTACCCAAAGAAGCAGTAGAACGTCCAGCCTTACAAGAGGTTTTTGCTGAGTTAGGAGATGCAGTAACTGTCAAAGTAATCAAAGATCGCAAAACTAACAAGTGTAGAGGGTTCGCCTTTGTAACAGTAACTAGCGACGAACTAGCTGATGAATTTATTGAAAAGTATAATGGACAGTCTTTCATGGAAAGTCCTTTAAAAATAGAAAAAGCTCTACCGCGAACCAAAGGGAAAGGAAAAGATGAAGGAGGTGAAGAAATAGCCAACGAAGAAACAGCCAACTCCTCATCACAAGAAGAAACAGAAACAACCATCCCAAGCGAACCAACTGCAGCAGCAGAACCCAAACCAGCACCAATTATTGGTAGGCCGCAAGCAGCTTCCTCCCCCTCCTCTTCCTCTTCTTCTGAGAACCCAGAACGGAAAAGAAGCAGTAAAAAACAACGTCCCCCCCGTGGTCAACAAAAAAGCACTGTAGGAGGCAGCAAAACATATACATCTAATGGTGAGACCGAAAGTATTCAACCAGATCCCCGCTGGGCATCTGAACTAGCTAAGCTAAAAGATATGCTTTCAACACAAACAGCTAATACTTAACTTTTAGAAGAATCTTTTTATGGCTGATTTAGTTCAATTAATGAAACAAGAAGTCGGCAAAGCAGCCGCATCTAGAGTAAAGTCCAACTCTATTCTAGGTTTAGGAACCGGTTCAACTACAGCCTTTGCTATTCAATACATTGGCGAACGTTTAGCTAAAGGAGAAATTACCAATATTGTAGGAGTCCCTACTTCTTTTGGAGCAGAAGTCCTGGCTAAAAAATATGGCATACCCCTGACTACCCTAGATGCAGTGGATCATATTGACTTGGCTATTGATGGAGCAGATGAAGTTGATCCCCAGAAAAACCTAATTAAAGGTGGAGGTGCAGCACATACTCGTGAGAAAGTTGTCGATAGTTTAGCTGATTTCTTTATAGTAGTAGTAGATGGAAATAAAGTAGTTGAAAAACTCGGTTCGACTTTCCTACTACCTGTAGAAGTAATTCCTATGGCACTCGCTCCAGTCACACGCCATCTAGAAAAGTTAGGTGGTAAACCAGAACTACGAATGGGGATCAAAAAAGCTGGTCCTGTCGTAACAGATCAGGGAAACTTAGTTATAGATGTCAAGTTTGACTCGATTGAAAATCCGGCTGAACTAGAGTCCACAATTAATAATATTCCCGGAGTTCTAGACAACGGTCTCTTTGTAGCAGTAGCCGATCTGATTTTAGTTGGAGAAATTAAAGACGGTCAAGCTACAGTTAGAGAGTTTTAAGCGGATTAAGAGATAGTTCGTTTTAGTTCTCCTGAAGGTATCAGGGGAACTAAAACTTTTGAGCAAAATGATATCCTAAATAAATATGAGTAAACAAGAAGATCCCAAGAGAATCAAAATTATCACCGATAACCGGAAAGCCCGTCATCTCTACGAAATTTTAGAGACCTATGAAGCAGGGGTAGAACTGGTCGGAACTGAAGTTAAGTCGGTGCGAGCAGGTAAAGTGAATTTAGGGGACGGTTACGCCCTTATTCGCAATGGAGAAGCTTGCTTATTGAATGTTCATATTTCTCCTTATCAAGCTAGCGCGGCTTATTTTAATCATGATCCACGTCGCACCAGAAAGCTCCTTCTCCATAAAAAAGAAATCAGTAAATTGATTGGACTAGTTGAACAAAAAGGACTCACCCTAGTACCTTTAAAAATGTATTTTAAAGACAGTTGGGTTAAAGTGGTTATTGCTGTTGGACGTGGTAAAAAATTACATGATAAACGAGAAACGCTTAAACGTCGTGATGATCAACGGGATATGGCGAGGGCGATGAAGCGTTAAGTTGAGGATAATTACCAGCAACCAAGGCGACTAATAACCACCAAATTACATGAATTTCTGGACGATACCAAACAGTATCAAAAATCCCCTGTGCTAAAATTCCAGCTAGACCAGCTAGGGCACCCATTAACCAAAAATTACCTCGAGCTACTATCTGACGAAACCCAGCCCAGAAAGTGACTAGAACCAACCATAAGAAAGAGACTAAACCAACTATTCCCAATTCTACTGTAGTTTCTAGATAGATAGAATAGGCACCAAGGGCACTAAAACGGGGCTGCATATAGAGGGGGTAGATCTTATTAAAAGTGCCATGTCCTGGTCCAATTCCGAGGAGGGGACGATCTTTGATCATTAATAATACAGATGACCAAACATTGATCCGAAAGTTGTTACTACTATCCCCCCTACCTACAAAAATACTTGATATTCTACCGCGCAGAGGTTCGACAAAGAGAAAACCTAAAACTAAAACAGTTGCTAAAATGCCAAAAACTAGCGGAATCAACCAACTTCGCCAAAAACTAGGCAGGAGAGAGCTATAAGCACTGTATAAAAGGACAATAAAAGTGCTAGAAAGAACAACAAAACCAATCCAGCCGCCACGACTATCAGTAAAGTAAAGACAAATACTGTGTATGACAGTCATCAGAATAGCCAGTATTTTAGTCACGGGACGCTGCCAGGAGAAGCAAGCAGCTATACTCATCGCTAGAGCTGGTAAGGTATAACCTGCTAAAAGATTAGGATTATTCAAATAGCTATAAACACGGATGTTCTTGGCCGTTGGGGAGGTAGGATCACTCCAAGTAGCTAAAGGAGGTGCGCCGTGGATAGACTGATAAACTCCATAAGCACTAACAACTAGAGCTACTAATAGAAAGACTAAACAAAGAAAATCACTTAAACGACGATTGCGGAAAATTCTAGATGCTAAAGCAAAGAGTAGCAAAAAAAGAGTAGTATTGCGCCATCCTTCTAAAGCAGCTACCCGAACGGGTGAAAAAGCGGTCGCTATAGTGACAATACCCCAGTAGAGGAGCACTAAAATATGAATCGGGGTAATAGTAGGCTTGGCTGCGTCTGAGAGAGTCAATAAGAACCAATATAAACCAATTGCTAATAACAACACCCCTACTAAAGCTGTTGAGACAAAAGGACTCAAACTAACAATTACAGCGATTAGAGCAGTACCTATTAACTGATCCCACTCCATTAGATAGCTACCATTGCGCCAAGAGTGCAAAAGTCCAACCAGTCTATAGAGATAGCTAGTACCTCGCCATTGCTGCGGGGAAAAGCTAGTTAAGGTCAACTGTTCCCAAGGTGAAGTCATAAAATTTACTATAATTAACGTTCAAAATATCTTAACATTTCTTTCCACTAGAAGAAATTGTGGGAAACTTAGGAAGAAGCAATTATTCAATGACAGGAGAGCAACAGACTTGTTAAAAGGCGTGAGTGTCTATCTTATCGGGATGATGGGGGCAGGTAAAACAACTACTGGTCAAAAGCTTTCTCGTAGATTAAACTATCGCTTTTTGGATACAGATAGCTTGATTGAGAAGGTTACAGGACTTTCTATAGGTGATATTTTTGTTCAGGAGGGGGTCGAAGCTTTTCGAGAGATAGAAACTCAAGTTCTCGCTGAAACCTCTGCTTATACACGTAATGTAGTTGCTACAGGTGGAGGAATTGTCTTAAAACAGACTAATTGGAGTTATCTACATCATGGGCTAATTATTTGGTTGGATGCTCCTCTCGAAGTCCTGTTGTCTCGTTTAGTGCTGGATCATCCCCGCCCTCTTTTGCAAGTTAATGAGCCTGCTGTAACCTTACAAAACATCTTAGAAGAACGCTTACCTCTCTATCAGCAGGCGGATATTATTATTCAACAAAAGCCTGGACAGACTCCAGATGAGAATGTAGAAGCTATTATCCGAGCGATTCCCTCTGTTTTGAAAAACCCCAAAATTCCTCCTAATTATTTGAATTGAGTTAATTTTAATCTAGGATTTCTCCAGAAAAAATTTTCTCTATAGGAATTTCTACATCAGTAAAAGCCAGAGGAGATATAGTTCCTTGACTTAATTCTAAGCGAGTAGCGTAGTTGAGCACTTCGGGTTGTCGAAAAACAGTGACTGTTCTTGCTTTAACGTTAATCACCCAATATTCTAACCCACATTCCGCAACCCCTAATATAGTACTTTTAAAATAAATACAAATAGATTATCTTCAGTCAATATTTTTAGTAAAAGAGTATTTAATATTAGTGATTTTTTCAAGACATTACA
>CASBQB010000231.1 GCA_949127655.1 Chroococcales cyanobacterium PMM_0086
ATAGACACCATACAATCATCTGTAACTTACACCCTCGGAACTAACCTAGAAAACCTCATCTTAACAGGTACAACAGCTATCAATGGAACAGGTAACACCCTTAACAACTCCATTACAGGCAATACCGCTAACAATGCCCTTAATGGTGGTGCAGGTAATGATACCCTGACTGGTGGTGCAGGAATAGATACCCTGACTGGTGGTGCAGGAAGCGATCGCTTTACCTTCAATTCCCGCACAGAAGGCATTGATCGCATTACTGATTTTAATGTCATTGATGATACGATAAATGTCTCTGCTACAGGTTTTGGGGGTGGATTAACAGCTAATGCAGCCATTACGGCCGCTCAATTCCTTATCGGTACAGGCGCAACCACAACCAGCCAACGATTTATCTATAATTCTGCTAATGGGGGGCTTTTCTTCGACCAAGATGGCAGCACAGCCGCGCTCGCACCTCTCCAAATTGCTACCCTCAATACTGGATTAGCTTTAACAAATAATGATATTTTCGTTACTGCTTAATCAGATCCTCGCCCTGTCAGTATAGCTATTTGCTGGCAGGGTTAATTAAAGTAGCTTGGCGATCTTGGGTAAAAAGTCAGGAATTTATTGAGATGGTGACGATATTTGTCTAACGAATTACTTGACTTTCAGGCGTTTTTTGCGCTATTATTGAATTTCTATAATCAAGGCTAAGTGTGTTTAATTATCAAAAATACCCACTATAACTCTTATTCCTCGTTAAAAAATAAGTAAAATCAGTCAAAATGAGCAAAAAAGAAAAACTTATTTGAGCTAGAGGGTACTTGTGATACTTAGAGGTAAATGCCGCCGACGCAACTCTTCTGTAATTGGTCTAGGGATATGCTCATCCATGTATAGTGCTACAGTCACTTAATTAAACCTTGAGCGCGAAGTTTTTTAGACAAAGGAGATTCTCCAGCTTCTGCTTGTAAGCGTTCTGCATATTCTTCGCGTCTTTTCATGTCGGCATCAATTTCTTCTTGATGATCCCAGTAATAAGCTAAGGCAGAATGAATCTGGCTCATGCTTAGGTGAGGATAGTTGGAGTGTAATTCTTCAGGACTCCAATCATAAGCTTTAACTGAGATAATCAGTTCGACAACTTTCATTGTGGTTCCCGTAATGATAGGAACGTTGCGCTCATTGACTTGGATATATTTGTATTCAGTACCTGTGAGAGTCATAACCTATTTAATATTATCGGATTGATTCTTCTTTTAATTTTACTCTTTAAGGAAAACTGGTATCTATTGCAGTCTTTTCCTGGCGATCTTGGGTAAAAAGTCAGGAATTTATTGAGATGGTGACGATATTTGTCTAACGAATTACTTGACTTTCAGGCGTTTTTTGCGCTATTATTGAATTTCTATAATCCGGGCTAAGTGTGTTTAATTATCAAAAATACCTCCTATAACTCTTATTCCTCGTTAAAAAATAAGTAAAATCAGTCAAAATGAGCAAAAAAGAAAAACTTATTTGAGGTAGTTGGCGATAGCCCAAAGCGTAGATTATTAAAATTATGCTTTGGGTTATTTGCTAAAGTAGTGATTAATTTAAGTTTCTCCCCAATGCAAATAGCTAGTCGATACAATCCGTCTTCATTTCCTCTGTTTTTTGAAAAACTTCAATGTCATTTTCCAGGCTCTCTACCTATTGAAGAATATATGCAACAAACTAGCTATCAGCTGAAATCATATGGGTTTGAAAATTACAATACGCTTGGAGTGCTTGCAACCTGCCGCGATGAGATTGCCGAAACTTTCCTGGATGAAGTAATCAAGTATTGGGGAAAACCTTTTGATCTGCGTAGTTTAGGAGGCTTTATCCTCGCAGGTAAAACAGGAGTATTAACAATTCTTAGCCATACGCCAAATTTAGAGAGTCTTCGCCGCTTTGTCTTTTATGCTATGCCGCATATTGCTATTTCCCAAGAAGGAGAAATAGGTAATGTCTATCGTGAAGGAATTCAACAAGTCTCTCATGCTTGTGGTTCTCTGAGTTTAGTTGCAGATGAATTAAAGTCAGGTCATCTTAATTTTCAGACTGACTTCGATGATCTTGAGCAATGTACAGTTAGGCAAAAGATTCTCTCTGCTATTCGCTATGGGGATCAACTCGATCAACTAGACATTACTAAGTTAGTCTCTAACATTATAGGTGAAGATCTAAAAAGGCTTCTGGCTACTGTTGATTCTTCTATTTACAACTATGCAGTGTTGACAGGCATTTTAATTCATGGACCAAGAGATACTCATTGGATTTATCCACAAAATTGTTATGTCAGAGGAGCAAATTTCCCGACAGGGACTGTAGTAATTGAGGCTTTTGATCAAACTCAAGAGTAGATGCGTTGTTAATACGCATCTAACATCTTATAGTTGCTTATTGAATAGTCAAATATAACGACCCGTTATATCTGTCCAATAAACCATTTTGAACGGTCGAACCGTCTGGGATGTCCTACCAAACAACCACTATCTCGCCCTAG
>CASBQB010000232.1 GCA_949127655.1 Chroococcales cyanobacterium PMM_0086
GCAAAAAAGAAGTTTTATTCACTGGTTTTATCAACTTGCTTTCAGGAGTTAAAATCAACGTTTGTTGAATTAATATATCATTAAATGTAAAGTTTTGTTACGACATTCAACACTTCTGCCCTCGAGTCATCTAAGGTTAAGGTTGTGGAATTTTCTTGAGCAATTTCTTGATCAAAAAGAGTTGCTTGGTGATGTGCTTCCCTAAGATCTACTGAATGTCGCTGCACATATTCCAAAACTAGTTGATGTAAGCGGAACAAACGTTCTCTAGCCTCATCTCTCTGTTCTTGTATTAAAGCTCGTCTTGTCAACTTCCGCAACGTCTTTTCTACCATCTCTTCTTAAGAGAGGGATTGATCCCTAGAAGAAGGTATTTGAACTTAATAATAGCCTATTTTATTTCTAAGGCGATAATCGAAAAGAAAGAACCTATAGCGGTATAACTTTTAACAAAAAGGACTTTTAAACATCATCTAGCATAACTAAACGGTTTGGATCTAAACAGATATGCCAAGGTAAAGGAAAAGATTGTAATAGATACCAGTTTTCCTTAAAGAGTTCTACTTGTAAGTGATAGTCATTGATGTGACTTGAAGGACTATTTAACTTCAGATAGAGAGTCATTCTGTGGGGGGTCTCGCTCATTTGTGCTAACCAACAGGGGAAAGAATTAACTGCTTTAAAGGATGCTAACTCGGCAAAAACCAAATGATGCGCACGAATACCAATATAAGCTACAGCATTAGGTATAGGTTGACTTATTGTCAGCAAACAACCCCAGTCTATTGCTTCTACACAAGCAGAAGAAACAATCTTAATAGCAGAGAAATTTTTACAACCTGTTAAGCGGGCAATTTCATAACTACCTGGATTAGTAAAAATATCCCTTTTATCTCCATAACAGAGAACTTCTCCTTGAGAAATAACTAAAATATTTTGGCAAACTCTATATATTTCCTCTAAATTGTGACTCACTAAAAGGGTGATACCTGTATAGTTAGCGAGAGTTTCTCTTAATTGTTTTTCAATTTGACTTCTCAGTTGAGTATCTAGAGAACTTAAAGGTTCATCTAAAAGTAGTGCTTCTGGTTCAATTGCTAAAGCCCTTGCTAAAGCGACCCTTTGTTGTTGTCCACCTGAAAGTTGTTCAGGGTAGCGATTTTCTAATCCTTGTAACTGCATTTGAGCAATTTTTAATTCAACTCTTTTATGTTGTTCTGGTTGGGAAAACTTTTGTAAGCCAAAAGCAATATTCTCCCTAACTGTTAGATGAGGAAAGAGAGCATAATTTTGAAAAACAAAACCAATACAACGTTCAGAACTAGATAGATTAATCCCTTTTTCAGCATCAAACAAAACCCGACCATTTAAAATAATCTGTCCTCCTTCAGGTTTAGCTAAACCAGCAAGACAATTTAAAGTCATACTCTTACCTGAACCTGAAGCGCCTAAGATACCTAGTGCTTCTCGATTTGCTTGCAAGTTAATTTTTAAAGCAAAGTTAGGTAAATATTTTTCTATGTTTACTGATAGACCAGTTAAAGAAGGTTGAGTTTTAACTTCTCTTATAGAAGGTTTTTTAAATTGTATATTACCTTTAGCTTGCAAAGATAAATTAACTATGAATATCACCGATAAAGAGATAAATAAAGTTATAGATACCCAGATAAAAGCTTGCTGCATATCGCCCGCTTCAACTGCAGAAAAGATAGCTATAGGTAAAGTTTGAGTTTGTCCAGGAATATTCCCAGCTAACATTAAAGTCGCCCCAAATTCTCCTAATGCCCGTGCAAAAGATAGAATAGTTGCTGCTACAATTCCTCGATAAGATAGGGGTAACATTACTTGCCAAAAAACTCTCCATTCTGAGGCACCTAATGTACGTGCAGCGCGCAAAAGATTTGGTTCAATCTGTTCAAATGCCCCTAAAGAAGTGCGATACATTAGAGGAAATGCCACTATAGTAGCGGTAATAACTGCAGCCTGCCAAGAAAAAATAAGGTTAATTCCCAATTTATTTAATAACTGTCCAGTCGGACTATTTTTACCTAATATTAAAAGTAATAAAAAGCCGATTACAGTAGGAGGTAAGACTAAAGGAGTGATTAAAATACCATCTATTATTCCCTTAATCTTTCCTTGATAATCTAATAGTAATCTTGCTGCAATAATTCCCAAAAAGAAAGTAATTACTGTAGCAAGGCTAGCAATTTTTAGAGAGATCCATAAAGGAGAGAGATCAAGTGCCAAAACCATATTTTTTAAAGATAGTTTTAGCTCGCTCGCTGGAGAGAAATTCTAAAAAATCTTTAGCAGCTTGTAAGTTTTTACTATCTTTAATAACAGCAACAGGATAGATAATCGGTTGATGAGCTTGAGGGGATATCTTAACAGCAATTCTCACTTTTGTAGACTGTTTAGCATCGGTGAAATAGACTAGACCCGCATTGACATTATCCGTCTCAACATAGGTTAAAACCTGTCTCACATCCTTAGCTAAGATTAATTTAGGTTGCACTGCTTCTAGAATTTTAGAATACTTTAAAACCTGTTCTGCATACTGTCCTGCGGGAACTGATCTCGGTTCTCCAATAGCAATTTTAGTAACATTTGGCTTAGTTAAATCTTCAATTTTATTGATAGTTTTATCTTCTTTTGGGGTTATTAAAACAAGCTGATTAGTCAGTAGATTGCGACGAGCTCCAGTTACTAGTAAATTTTTCGACTGTAGAGCATCCATTTGTTTAGTAGATGCTGAGATAAACAGATCAACAGGTGCACCCTGTTCAATCTGTTGCTGAAGGGCACCAGATGAGCCAAAATTATAGCTAATCTGTATTTTAGGTTCCTCAGTCTGATAAAGTGTTTTAATCTCTTCTAAAGCCGCTTTAAGACTAATTGCTGCAGAGATAGTAAGGTTATCTGACTGTGCTAAAGTAGGATAATATCCCGAAACTATAGCTAAGATAATAACCAGTAAAAAGGTTAAAATGTGCCTTGTTTTCATAGAAACTCCTAGATAGGTAAACTAATTGTAAATATACTACCTTCACCTAACTTGGATTCTACAGTAACAGTTCCGCCCATTCCCTCAATAAGAGTTTTGACAATAGATAAACCAAGACCACACCCACCTGTAGAATGATTGCGGGATTCATCTACACGATAAAATCGATCAAAGATATGAGATTGATGCTGCAAAGGAATACCATATCCTTGATCGATAACTTGAATTATGGTGACTTCCTCAAGTTGACTTAATTTTAAAACAATCGGTGTTTGAGGTGCAGAATACTTAATAGCATTATCAATTAAATTAAGTAATACCTGTTTAAACCGAGTATAGTCTACCCTTACTTGAATAGGGTAAGCCTTTGACTCAATGGTAATGACTCTCTCACTAAACTTTTTCGCCATATTCACCACTTCTTTAACCAACTCATCAAGCAAGTAAGACTCCATCTGAAAAGGCAAATAACCACTATCAGCCCGTGCTAAATCTAGTAAACTTTGGAGCATATGGATAGTACGTTCTGCTTCTGATGCGGCGGTCTCTAAAGCTTCTTGTTGAGTCTGGGTTAAATTGTCCTGTCGTCGTAAAACGCTTTGCAGATATCCATAGACAATGGTGAGAGGTGTCCTTAATTCATGGGAAACATTACTGGTAAATTCTCGCTCTCTTTCCCAAGAACGAGAGAGTCTAGATAATAAATTACTGAGAGTTACCGCTAATTCTTTGACCTCGCTAGGTGCATTATTAACCTGTAACTTCGTTCGCCCTAGATCTTCTGCAGAAATTGTCGCGGTCATTTGACTAAGCTGACGTAAAGGTTGCAGGGAATAGTGAATATAAAAGGCGATGGCTAGGGTCATTACAATAATCGCCAAAATACTAGCAGTAGCTAAACTCCACAGCATCGCCTCAAACATCGTCTGTTCTGAGGTAATATCCCGCATCAAGAAAAGCTGACCCAAAAGTTGACCCCTTACCTGCAAAGACCTACTAGATAAAATATAGTAACCTTGGTTAAGTTTATGAACTTCTGGTTTAATAGGCATCTGAGTCAGGGAAAATAACTCGGCCTGTCTTGGTCTTGCTAAGATATCCAGACTAGCAGACCTAGCTAGAATTTTTTCATCTGCGCTTTTTACCCATAACAGTAGATTAGTATTATTTAAGTTGTTAATTGTTTTTTGCAACCCAGTTTCAGGCAACATCATCTCACTGTAAATTTGCAGATCAAGAGGGAACCTGTTAGCAATTTGTTCAATGTTACGTTTTTGACTATCGATCAGAATATGCTGCATTTTCCAACTAGTCCAGGTAATAAGACTACCTATCACTGAAGCAGATAGTGTGGCAATACCGATAGTCAAACGTAACCGCAAGGAAAATGGATCAATGTTTCCCCATTTTTTACTAATTCTCTTCACTTTTTGGCCAGGCTTACAAGTAGCAGGAATTATTTAGAGATAGTATCTCAAGCTGGCGTAAATTTTAAAGACACT
Organism: Chroococcales cyanobacterium PMM_0086; assembly: GCA_949127655.1. Classification (GTDB taxonomy): domain Bacteria; phylum Cyanobacteriota; class Cyanobacteriia; order Cyanobacteriales; family Microcystaceae; genus CAISPN01. The sequence continues at coordinate 4,510 of CASBQB010000232.1, forward strand.
CCGTTCATACAGTAACGCTTACCTGTAGGCTGAGGACCATCCTCAAAAACATGACCCAAATGACCGCCACAACGATGACAATGTACTTCAACTCTGGTCATAAACAATGTTCGATCTATGGATGTTCCGACTGCCCCTTCAATAGGAGCATAAAAACTAGGCCAACCTGTACCACTATCAAACTTAGTGTTTGAAGCAAATAGGGCTAAGTTACACCCTGCACAGATAAAATTTCCCTGGCGGTGTTCCTTATCTAAAGCACTAGTACCAGCCCGCTCAGTACCATGTTTTCTCAAGACCTCAAAGGCTTCTGGGGACAGAATTTTGCGCCATTCTTCGTCTGTTTTGGTGATTTCAAATGTATCTTTGGAAGTTGCCATAATTTTTCTTGTGGGTGAGTAATAGTATAACCAGGCTGTGCCGAGTGTTGCTGCACCAGCCTGAAAAAAATGCCGTTTCTTCATCTTTTGACTGGCTAACCCATTTTTCTTGTAACATCTTTTATTGTAGAGAATGATTCTGAATTATTGCTGATAGAATCCTTAAGTCTAGTTAAGAGATAAACATAGTTTCTGTATCCTTGAGATAGACTGACTCTAGATAATAGTAATTGATTCATCACTCCCTCAATTTCGTTGTCAGTTAGCCACTGCATTAAGGCCCTTGAGGGTAGAAACCACCTCGGCTAAAGGTACCTTAGATACTAAGCCTGTTTTACGTTCTACAACCTCTACAGCGCCCTCTTGGAGAGATTTTCCAGTCACTAAACGGTAGGGAATCCCAATGAGTTCTGCATCTTTAAACTTGACTCCTGCGCGTTCATCTCGGTCATCTAGGAGAGTTTCTATTCCCGCTTGGTTAAGTTCAGTATAGAGAGTTTCAGCAGCCTTTACTTGTGCAGGATCAGTTATATTAGGGATAACAATAACCACATGATATGGTGCTATTGCTATAGGCCAGATGATGCCATTTTTATCGTAGGACTGTTCTACAGCAGCCTGTGCTAAACGAGATACACCTAGTCCATAACATCCCATAGATAAGGGAACATCTTCTCCCTGTTCACTGGTGTAATTGGCCTTCATAGCTTGAGAATACTTGGTTCCTAGCTGAAAGATATGCCCTACTTCTATTCCGCGCGCTGTCTGTAGTGTTTGTGTAGGATCATGGATGGCCCGATCTCCTACTACTGCTTTTCTGATATCTACTACTAAATCTGGGCATTTAAGATCTATTTCCCAGTTTACACCTGTTCGATGATACCCTTTCCTGTTGGCTCCAGTAATAAAGTTACTTACTGAAACGGCACAGTGATCGACAAGACGCAGGAATGATTGATTTTTAACTAGATATTCATCAGAAAGATCAGGCGCGAGATATCCTAATGGCAGGGGTTTAGTTGTATATTTTTCTAAAGCTGATACTTCTGGTACCTTTAAAGAAATTACTGTTTTAGCTTGATAATGACTAGCCTGTTTAACTAATTCATTTTGTAGTTTAACTTCATTGACTAACTGATCCCCTCGCAGAGAGACTAAAACAAAGACCGTCACACCTGAGTCATAGACTGCTTCATAGAGAACTGTTTTGATAATAATAGTAGAATCAGTTTGGAAAAACTTTGCTAGTTGTTCAATAGTTTCTATATTGGGTGTTTCTATCGTCTTTAGTTCTGTAAAAGGGGAAATAACCGCATCTATAGGTAAAGAAACAGCTTTTTCTACATTAGCTGCATATAGTTCATCAGGAGTGTAGAGAATCTCATCCTCTCCTGCTTCTGCTAGAATCATAAACTCTTGTGAACCCGAACCACCAATAGCACCTGAGTCAGCCTCAACTGCTCGAAAACTCAATCCACAACGAGTTAAGATATTCCGATAGGCTTTATCCATATCTCTATAGGTTTCTTTGAGACTTTCTGGGTTGCTATGGAAGGAGTAACCGTCTTTCATAATAAACTCTCTCCCCCGCATCAAACCGAACCGAGGACGGATCTCGTCTCTAAATTTTGTCTGTATTTGATAGAGATGCAAAGGTAACTGACGATAAGATCTTATTAATTCTCTAGCAATAGTAGTAATAATTTCCTCATGGGTTGGACCTAGTCCCCATTCTTTCTCCTGACGATCCACCAGAGAAAACATGATCCCTTCTGCTTTTGTATAAGTATCCCAGCGTCCTGACTCTTTCCATAATTCACTAGGTTGCAGTTGAGGAAGAAGACATTCCATCGCACCTGTTGCGTTCATTTCTTCCCTGGTTATCTTCGATATTTTGGTGAGAACACGCCACATCAGGGGTAGATAAGCATACACTCCACTCCCAATACGTCTAATGTAACCCGCCCTAAGTAATAGTTTATGGCTGGGTATTTCTGCTTCTGCTGGATCTTCACGTAAGGTAACAAAGAGCATTTGTGATAGGCGCATATTTTCTCTCTTCTATGTGTGGATCACCATTATCTACTCTAGAGAACCCATTCAGGTAGAAGTTCACAGATGGTATAATGAATTAAATTTTATTATTTTAGGTAGCAATTTGATGGTATTATAATTTTAAGTTAAATGATTCAAATTATGCACCTCAATAATAGGATAGAAGTATTTTGTTTTCTAGCCGTCCAAGCGACCAGCAAGATGAATAAAACAGCTAAGTTTTTGGACAGGTTGGGTGAAACACTTACTAGATAAAAGGCTTAGCTCAACCTATTTTTAAAATATGGTCTTATCTAGAGTAATTTTTAGGGGTTACGCAGCTTTGTTCTGAGCGATCTTTGATAAGGATGCTCAAAAAACTTTTCATGTTACTATTGCTTGCTGGACATGAAACATTGCAGAGTGATAGATTAAATAGCTAAAAACAACAGAATTTATATTCATTTTATACCTTTAAGGAGATTGGCCGCAATGATCGAGGGAACATTAGTACTTGTTAATAAGAAAACGCTACAAGTTAAATTTACAAATGCTAAAGGTAAGGAGGTTACTTTTAACATTAAAGAATCGGAATTATCGACTCCACTTCTAGATAAGAAGAAAAAAGCGATAGCTGAACTGAATGATGTAGAGGTTGAACTAGAAGAAGTAGGCGGACAACCAAAAAAGATTACAGAAAAGGGTAAAGAGTGGCAGTCTGTTGATTCTCAGCCATCAGGTCAGTTAAAACGTAAAGTTATCTTGACAGAAAAAGTAGAAAAAGTAGAAAAAGTAGAGCAACCTTCTGCCGAAAAAGAAGAAGCAGAAACTACTCCCGAAAATAAACCAGCCAAGACTATTATTAGCAGAATCCCCCAAAAAATCAAAAAAGAGTCTGATAACCCTAATGCTAATAAAGTTCTTCCGCCACCTTCTCGTAATCCAAAAGTTATAGAGTTAAAACCTACGTTGAAAAAGGAACCTCAAGTAGTAGCATCAGAAACCAGTTTAGAACAGGAAGTTGAAAACAGTTTAAAACCTAGTTTAAAAACCAGTTTAAAAACTATTTCAGAACAGGAAGTTGAAGCTACTTTAGAACCCAGTTTAGAACAGGAAGTTGAAACTATTTCAGAACAGGAAGTTGAAGCTACTTTAGAACCCAGTTTAGAACAGGAAGTTGAAACTATTTCAGAACAGGAAGTTCAAAACAGTTTAAAAACCAGTTTAGAAACCAGTTTAGAACAAGAAGTTGAACCTAGTTTAGAAACCAGTTTAGAACAGGAAGTTGAAACTACTTTAGAACAGGAAGTTGAAACTACTTTAGAACAAGAAGTTGAAACTACTTTAGAACAAGAAGTTGAAGCTATTTCAGAACAGGAACCTGTAAAAGTAACCAATAGTTAATACTTAGATTGACTGTTAAGGTGTATAGGCGCCACCGCGTTCTAAAGCCCGCTGGTAAGCAGGACGAGCATGAATGCCTTTTAAGAAGTCCATGAGCTTCGGACGGCTTGTGTCTAATCCTGCCCTAGATGCGGCGCACTCTAAGGGAAAGCTCATCTGAATATCAGCCGCAGTAAATTCGTTGCCTGCGAACCAGAGGCTTTTTCCTAGTTCCGCCTCTTGGTAATCTAGATGTTGCTTAATTTGAGGTTCAATAAATGAACTTTTAGCACCTTTGCTGATTACCATAACCAGTGGGCGCACTAAAAAAAGCATTGGACTCTCTTCAATTTTATCGAAGACAAGTTTCAAGAGTAGTGGAGGCATAGCAGAACCCTCTGCATAGTGCAGCCAAAAAGTGTAGCGTAGTCGCTCTGGTGTACTAGGAGGCGGAATTAGCTTTCCATTGCCATAGCGCTCGATCAGATACTCAATTATTGCACCTGATTCGGCTATAGTTAGCTCACCGTCAGTGATTACCGGGGATTTACCGAGGGGATGTACTTGACGTAGTGACGCTGGTGCCAACATGGTTTTGGGGTCACGCTCATAGTACTTAAGATCATATTCTAATCCAAGTTCCTCGAGTAGCCAGAGTATGCGCTGAGAACGGGAGTTATTCAAGTGGTGGACAGTGATCATTAGATTAGTCTTAAAAATTACTGATTATTCTCACATTAATTTCTGATCTTCGTTGTTTAATTTGATTGATCTTCTGATTTTTATTAATGCAATTGCCAGTTGTTAAAAGTGCTAAATTTAGAGGAGCCGCTTTTGATACATGATTCAGATAGCAATATATTAAGACTATGCAAGGAATTTGGTTAGAAAATAAGACACTCTCCCTATATCAAGACTTACCTATACCTGTTCCGCAAGCAGGAGAAGCACTAGTGAGAGTTTTGAAAGCGGGTATCTGTAATACAGATTTAGAATTAGTTAAAGGTTACTATCCTTATCAAGGAATTTTAGGACATGAATTTGTCGGAATTGTAGAAGAGGGTTCACCGGAACTTAAAGGTCAAAGAGTAGTAGGAGAAATTAATGCTAGTTGTGGAGTCTGTCACTTATGTCAGCGTGGACTAAAGACACATTGTCAGAATAGGAGTGTTTTAGGTATTGTTAACCATAATGGAGCCTTTGCTGAGTATTTAACTTTACCCATAGATAATCTATATTTAGTTCCTCCTCAAGTTGATACTGAAGCAGCTACCTTTACTGAACCTATCGCTGCAGCTTTGGAAATTCAAGAACAGGTTAAAATAACCTCTCAAGAAAGAGTCTTAGTTGTTGGAGATGGAAAGTTAGGACAGCTAGTAGCACAAACTCTATTTTTAACCGGCTGTGATTTACTTGTAGTAGGTCGTCATGAAGCAAAATTAACCCTTTTAAAGCAATTAGGGATAACAACAGCACAGACAATTCCAGAGAGGTCTTTTGACATTGCCATAGAATGTACAGGAAACCCCCTAGGGTTCGACTTAGCGCTGCGTTCTTTGCGTCCTAGAGGTACTTTAGTTCTTAAAAGTACCTATGCAGGAGATTTAATCCTTAATGCTTCTGCTTTAGTGGTCGATGAAATCACAGTAATAGGTTCAAGATGTGGTCCTTTTGCTAAAGCTTTAGAGTTACTAGCTCAAGATAAAGTAAAGATAGACAATCTCATCGCAGCACGTTATAACCTATCAGAAGGGCTGAATGCTTTTAAGGTGGCTCAATCTCGTGGTACTTTAAAGGTCTTATTAAATATCGGTTCAGATTAATTGCTTGTGTCTATCAGAAAGCAAACCATTGATCATTCTAAAAATAGAGATTAACTTGTAGATAGACAGTCTTCTAGTTGTTGTAACAACTTATCATGTTCTAAACCTTGACCAATTAAAACTAATTGATTTTTAGGTTGATTCTTCCATGAGGTATCATTAATGCTGTAGCGTTTGCCACTGAGATGAAAGATATGACGATGAGGACTAGTTTCAAACCAAAGAATACCCTTAGCGCGAAAAACATTGGTTGGCAATAAGTTATCTAGAAAATATTGAAACTTACGAATTGAAAAAGAGCGGTCACTTTGAAAAGATACAGAGGTAAAACCATCGTTTTCTAAGTGGTTGGAGTGATCATGGTGATCATGGTCGTGGTGATCGTGATCGTGATCATGTGAATGTGTAGCCTTAAAATACTGATCAGACTCAAATAGTCCTACACTGAGAATAAGAGGAAGAGGTATTTCTGCATTTTCTGTCCGTAATATTCTAGCCCCCTCTTTCATTTTACAGATTCTATATTCTAGGTCATCTACTGCTGTTTTTTCCACTAAATCAGTTTTATTAAGCAGTATAATATCCCCATAGGTAATTTGACTCTGAGCAGCTTGACTATTAAAAAGATCTAAGCTGAAGTTAGCACAATCTACTACTGTGACTATAGAATCTAAACGAGTCATCTCTCGCAGTTCAGTACCGAGAAAAGTTAAAGCAACCGGGAGAGGATCTGCTAGTCCTGTTGTTTCTACCACTAAATAATCTATTTTTTCTGGTTGCTCTAATATTCTATAGACAGCATCAACTAAATCATCATTAATGGTGCAGCAGATACAGCCATTACTCAGTTGTACCATACTGTCATCACTGGTGACAATTAACTCATTATCAATCCCTAGTTCGCCAAATTCATTAACTAGGACTGCAGTTTTGATTCCTTGTTGATTAGTTAATATATGATTCAATAGAGTAGTTTTTCCACTGCCTAGGAATCCTGTAATTATAGTGACAGGTAAACCTTCTTTTGGCGAATCCATGATTACTTCAGATTCAGTCTGATCATTAACGGTTTGCATAGTTTTTATAGGTTATCAGTTCTTGATCTACTATTATGGCTGATTTTCGGTTTAATCTGTTCCTCTCTAGCTTGGATTTAAGATAACAATAACCCTATAATAAGTACAAATAAGGCTAAAGCTACCCAAATAAAAGAGTTATTATCAGCAGTAACCTTAAAAATCTCTTGAGTAGGGGTCTGTTTGTAATTGGAGGATTTCCTACTTTGACCTGCTGCTTGAAGTAAAGATACTTTGTTCTCATCAGGAGAGGTTAAATCTGGTATTTCCGTCATCCATTCAGGGGGACGTTTTAACCTAGGCGCTTCTAGGATGTAGAGAAGTTGCTTACTCTGCTTGCGTACTTCTAGATCAGGGTGATGGCTCAACTTCCGTACTAGAGAAATAGCTTCCCGAAGACGGTTAGCAGCTTGATAGGCTGTAACTAGCCAAACCTGAACCTCTCCCCCTTGAGACGATGATGGATTAACTAGGTCTCTAGCTGATTCCAAATACTCTATACTTTGACGATAATGTCCACGTTCAAAGGCTTCTTTTCCTGCTTGATAAAGGCTCAAATACGAGACTTCTTTCATAGACTTTCTATTAGAATCCAGGTAGTTCTAAACCACTAGTTATTTCATTCATTTTCTCTTTCATCACTTCTGAGGAATTCTCATAAGCTTGGATCATTGCTTCTGCTACTAACATAGAAAGAGTTTCAGCACCTTGACTGATTGCTTCAGGTGAGATATTCACTCTTAAAGGACGTTGACTACCATTCATGTAAACCTTGACGGTGCCATCAGTACTAATGCCCTCAACTTCTGTAGCTTCTAGTTCTTCTTGAACGTTTTGGGCATTTTCCTGAAATTGTCTTGCTTTGCTGAAGGCTTCTTGAAGTTCTTTGATTTTACCTAAACCGAAACCGAATCCTTGCCCTTTAGTCATAATGGTTTATTTTAGTATTTACTATATTATGATTGTTTGTTGTCATTGCGTCAAGAATGGTTGAGTCAGTGAGTAGTCTTAAAGATTACCACTCACTTAACATATTTACTTAGACAGCTACTTGAGCGCGTTTATAAGCCTCATCTAGGACTTCGGAGAGGGTTGGATGGGTGTGTATATTAAAGGCTAAATTCTGAACAGTTTCACGCTTTGAGATAGCGTTAGCTGCTTCTTGAATTAAATCAGAAGCATGAATACCAATAATATGAACGCCTAAAACCTCTCCAGTATCTTGACGATAGACAACTTTGGCCATGCCTTCTGTTTCTCCTTCAGCTAGTGCTTTAGAATTACCCTTATAGTAGGTTTTAACTGTCGAAACTTGCCAGCCCTCTTTTTGACCTAGTTCTCGCGCTTGAGGTTCACTCAGACCAACATAACTAATTTCTGGATGAGTAAAGGCTGCTGCTGGAATACTGCGATAGTCAATAGTTTTATCCTGACCACAGATATTTTCAACAGCAATGACCCCCTGACCTGATGCAGCATGAGCTAACATCATCTTACCAGTGGCATCACCGACCGCCCAAAGATGGGGGACTACTTGACCATCTTTAATCACAGCCATGCGATCATTAACTTCAATAAAGCCACGCCGATCTGTTTGCACATCTACTGTTTCTAAACCTAAATTTTTAGTAGCAGGAATACGACCTGTAGCGACTAAGCAAGCATCTACTTCTAGAGTCTCAATAACTTCTTTAGTTTTGGCATCAGCTAATTCAATGACCACAGGAGAACCTGGTTTAACAGTTTTAGCTAAAGTCCCGACATATGTTTCAATATCACGAGGTTTAATTAAAATCCTCTCTGCTAGTTTAGAAATTTCTGGATCAAAACCGGGCATCAAGTTATCTAAAGCCTCAATTATCGTCACTTCAGAACCAAGGGCAGTATAGATATCTGAGAATTCTAACCCAATATAACCACTGCCAATGATGGCCATCCATTGAGGTATAGTCTCTAACTTAACTGCATCATCACTAGTAAAGACTGTTTTATGGTCAATTTCAATACCAGGCGGCACAAAAGGTACAGAACCAGGACATAGAAGTATATCTCTTGCTGTTAAAATTCTTTCACCACTTTCAGTAATGACGCTGACTTTCTGCTGTCCTGCTACTTTACCCCAACCTTTGATCGTTTCTACAGCTAGTCTTTTTAGACTATTAGTTAGATCCCCGCGTATTTTACTAACTAGATTAGTAGCATGAGAAGCAATGGCCTCACGTTGAAAACCAACTTCCCCAATAGAAATACCTAAACTCTCTAAATGATGACTATCTTTGAATTCACGCACTCTACCGGAGGCAGCTAGCAAAGCTTTAGAGGGTATACAGCCACGATTAACACAGGTTCCCCCCATATCTTTAGCCTCAATAATAGCTGTCTTGAGTCCAGATTTAACAGCATGAAGAGCCGCTCCATGTCCACCGACTCCCGCTCCTATAATCACTAAATCGTAATCGAACTGTTCACTCATAATATTCTTTAAAAGTGGGCATTACAAAACTTCACTACTTCCCTAAGTTTATCTTACGGCACTTTCGATAAATAATTCTCTTCTTCTAAAGAAGGCTCTTCAATAATATGATCTATAATTTCTTGAAAAAATTCAATATTCATTGATTTCTTCTCCTGTCAGTGATCATTTTAACCTAAATTCCAAATTGTTATATTTTATAATAATTTGAAAAGAGGAGATCAATTAACTGAGTGATAATAAGATATACTTTAAAATGGCAGTTTTTGATTTAGTCGGTGAATAGATGTATGAAAAGTACCTTAGTAAATCTCAGCTACGAAATTGAGCTTCAACCAGGTGAAAAATTAACTTTACCTTCTGATTTAGTTGAAAAGATAGGAGCAGGTAGTTGGTTAATTACTATTCAGCCTAAATCTTCTATAAAACAAGATTTGATCCGTAACCATAATGCTTTTCTGAATGGTTATGCTCCTGCAGATGAGGGGCTATATGATGAGTATCCAAGCGGGTGATTTTTGGATAGCGGAAATACCTTTTACTATTGGTTTAGGCTCAAAAAAGCGTCCTGTTTTAGTGCTTTGGCTTGATGGAGATGATGCTGTGGTTGCAGTTGTTACCTCCGCTACACCTCGTTCTCAAACAGATGTGCCACTAAGTGATTGGACTATAAGTGGATTACGAGTAGCTTCAACGGTACGTCTTTCTAGACTTGATTGTTTGGAAAAATCTTTGTTATTGGCGAAAATTGGCAGTATTTCTGATGCAGATGCCCAGGATATACTAGAGATTTGGAATTTGTATATTAAGCCTCAATTTTAACTTACCCCTCTTCTGTCACTTTCCGAGTATAATGAATAAAGGAATCAAAAAAGAAAACGCTACGTGGTAGATAGAGCAATGGATGTGGAATTACAAATACAGAAACATTTGGCAAGAGACGCTCATTCAACAGTTGCCATCATAGATGAATATTGTGACGAATATAAAGACTTGTTTCTCGAAGTAAGAAACTAGATTTCAGGCATTCGTCAGGGAATAGGGAATAGGCAATAGGCAATAGGGGAAAAAAATAGAGTTTTTGGGACTTAAATTGATTTAATTTTTATTTTTGCAAGAGGTCTACTATGAATGCTTTAAATATTTACATTTGGGAATAATGTCTCCGATAAAAAGAAAATCATTACCAGCAAACGAGCTAAAACAGTGAGTATAAAATCTGCACAATCATTACACCATTTTATAGCTAATTCAGACTGGTCAGTAAATGAATTAAAAAGCCGAAGACTAGAAAAAATCAAGAGAGCATTAAATGGAAGAGCAATTACGGTAGTAATTGATGTTGACTAAAGGACCTTACGGCTGACTAAAGTCAACAGCCCGTAGGGTAACTGGGGATAGGAAAAAAGGTAAAAAAACCGATTATGTAGCTAGACAATATCTAGGAAGTGTAGGAAAAATAGATAATGGTATAGTTTCAGTTAATGCTTATGGGGTTTACTCTAGGATGTTGATTTTGTGGAAAAAGAAGTCAAATTAATTCATACAGTTTATATGTCATCAAGAGAGGCGGAAAATAAGGTTTTTCGTTCAGAGAGCATAGATGTCCCAAAAACTTCAGC
>CASBQB010000233.1 GCA_949127655.1 Chroococcales cyanobacterium PMM_0086
ATGTTTTTCTGACCGTAGGTCAGTGCATAGAGTAATCCGAGGAATTGGGGTAATAACCTGTCTTTATGTAAATCAAACAACAGGAGAATTTTGGGTTATTGATTACAGATTATATAACCTCGACAGCGATGGCAAAACAAAGCCAGATCATCTGAGTGAAATGTTATTAAATGCTATTAATACTAAGAGATTACCTTTTGCTAGAGTTCTTATGGATACTTGGTACATAGAGTCAAAAACTAATGGGATTAATTGATAATCTAGGAAAGAAATATTACTGTCCATTAAAAACAAATCGACTAATAGATGTTGACGCGTAGCGGCAGCCCGTAGGGTTACAGGAGGTCTAGAAAAATATAAAAGAATTGACGGGTTAATCTGGAATGAGTTAGAGTTACTTCAAGGAAAATTGATAAAAATAAACAAGTTTCCTAAAGATAAAAAAGTTAAATTATTACTGCCCGTAGGGCAGAGAAACGAGTTACTATTTCTACTAATAGAACGGAATATATAGCAACGAATGACTTATCTAGTAATTCAACTGTAGACTTGTGGTGCGCGGCTTCTCTTGGAGTAGAAATAAGAAATATTTCTAGTGTTCGATGGAAAATAGAGGAATTTCATAGAGAAATTAAACAAATAACAGGTATTGAGTCTTGTCAATGTCGCAAAGCAATCATACAAAAAAACCATATTGCCTGTGCTATTCTGGTTTGGAATCATTTAAAAAGATTGGCTATGATTACAGCTAAAACAGTCTATCAATTGAAAAGCGAATGGTTATCAGGTCATCTTACTCAACAACTTAAATCTCCATCTATACTGACCGAAGGTCAGAAAAATCGGATGAAATTAGTTTAGAGTTAACTCTATATCTGGTGTCTTATCGTAAGTCCTGTTATATGTACCAAAGAGCGATTCAATAATAACTGAGCTACGCACCGCAAGCGGAGATACAGAAAAACAGAAGTAGCCAATAAAGAAGTATCATCTTGAATTACTGATGTTTCTTTGAGCAAATAATCAAGTATTTTTTGATGAAAACTGGCTAGATTATCAGGAATATCAGAACGCAGAATGAGTTTCTCTACTTCTGACAATGAGTTTTTATGAAGTCCATTCTTTTTTAAGAGAGTCTCAATAACTCTCGTAATTTCTAACATTTTACTCCACTCTTTTAGAGAATCTTTATATTCTTTTAACCAATCGAATTTGGCTCTTCTAGAGTAAGTGTGACAATTTAATAATAATAAAATTTTTTCATCAAAGTATTTTTTAAATTTAATTTACTTAAATTCTTTACTCAGTCTTGACTAGAGACTATATTTTATGATATTAAATAGTTTAGTTTTGAATCATAAGAGTAAATCTTTAATAAAATGCCATCTAACTCTCTGCTCCATTTTCTCACTAAAATCATCAATTTTGAAGGTGTTAAAGTAACTAATTATCATTTTATTACCGATAATCAATTAATCGTTGAATTAGAAAATAAAGAGACCATCGCAACTTGTCCACATTGTCAGAAAAATACCGACAAAGTACACCAATTCTACCGATATAATGTGAGAGATATTCCTGTAAGTGGTTGGGATGTTTTTCTAAGTGTTAATCGACTCTAAGAGAAGAAGCGCAAAGCGCTTCTACGTCAATTTAGATGTAGAAACTGTAACAAAGTTTTTACAGAAGAATTAAATTTTGTCAAAAAAAGAAGAACATATACCAAAAGATTAGCAGAAAAAGTTATTAGGGAAACCTTAGAAACAGATGTAGTTAATACAGCCAAAAGAAATAGAATGACTCCGACGGAAATAGAAACATTATTAAAAGAAACAGAAGAAGATGTATTAAAAGAAAAACCTACGGGTTTAAAAAGGTTAGGAATAGATGAAATAACCCACTTAAAAGGAGGGAAAAATTATGTAGCAGTATTGGTAGATCTAGACACAAGAAAACCAATAGAATTATTGGAAAAAAGAAATAAAGAAGTGATAGCAGAATACTTACGAGGCTTGGGTTCAGAGATTTTGAATCAAATAGAAGAGGTAAGTATTGACTTATGGGTACCATATAAAAGTGTCGTAGAAGAATTGATGCCTAATGCTCAAGTAGTAGCAGATAGATTCCATATAATGAAACAAATAAATAATGAATTAGATACCCAAAGAAAAAAAGAAAAAAGAGAGGCAGAGAAATTAAAAACAAAAAAAATAAGAGAGAACAAAATAAAAGCAATAAAGAATAGTAAATATCCTCTACTAAAGAAAAAAGAAAATCTTAATGAAACTGAAAAAGAGAAACTAAAAGAAGTAGAAAAGGCAGTACCTGATTTAATAAAAATATATCAAGAAAAAGAGAATTTTAGAGATATATTTGAAAGTAAAATAACTTCAGATCAAGCATTTTGGAAATTAATAGAATGGACTGAATCAGCCTATAAATATTTGCCAAAAAGTTGTCAAACAATTAAAAGATGGATCAACGAGATTGTCTCGTATTTTGATAATCGAACAACACAAGGAACAGTAGAAGGAATTAATCAAAAAATCAAGCTTATTAAGAGAAAAGCTTATGGGTTAAATAACTTTGATAACTTTAGAAGAAGAATTCTCTTAAATTGGCATTTTGGCTAACAGTTTATCATACTCAGTCTAGAAGATCCTCGAATTTTTCTAAAAATCGCCTTCTTCCTACTCCAGCACCTTGAAGAATAGCTTCTTTCTCTTCTGAGTTAAGTTTATTAGCCAATAGAGCCAATAAAGTTGACTTTAATTCTTCACAATTATCATAAATTTTTTTGGCAAAGACCATAAGCTTTTCAGTTGATTAGTATCTAAAACAAAGGCTAATTGACTTAAAGTTTCTTCATCAATTACATAGCGAGCATCAATATAAGTAAAATCTTGTTTTTGTTCATATAATAAAATAGCATTATCCCAATTAACTAGACTGTCTAGATTGAAGTATCGAGATTTATTTCTTTGGGCGGGCGGGAGTAAAAAATATAATTCAGTTTGTTGTATTTCTTGACGACATTGATGACATCGACTTAAAAAAGATTGATAGTTTTTGTTTTTCCCTAATTCTTGTTTTTTAAATAATGCCATCTGTAGGCGTAGCCCCCGTAGGGTTGAGTAATATCATAAGTATGGATAACTTCTGGATTTTTTTCGAGATATAATTTAATTCCAGCAAGTAGATCACTTCCGTGGTCAGAGACAATTTGTAATGGTTTTCCTACTTTTTTAATAGTTTTTTCTATCGCCTCATTTATTAACTCTCCTTTTGTTGACGTCATAATCTCTATTTCTAATACTTCAACATCTTGATGATTTAATGCTCTTTGATTAGCGACAACTTCTTGGATATAATATTCTTGACTTACTCCTAATATGACAAGACATTTCTCTTTTCCTAATTCAATACTCAAGTCAATTATTAACAGCCAATCTTCTCTTTTTTCTTTTTCTCTGGATAGTTCATATAGCCCAACTCTGATTAACCATTCTCTAATAATACTATAGCTAGGATAGCTTTTTTCTTGATTATTAGGCTCTAATTCCCAATTTTTTTCGACCCCCCTTAAACTATTACCACATACCATTATTTTTTCAATTGATAATTTAATAACTTCTACTGAATAATGATGGCCTTTAGCTTTAATTAAAGTTAATGGTTCCTCCTTTTTTGTTTCATCCTTGAGGACTTCTTCTCGCTGTTCAAATTCTTTTTCAGCTTCAAAGGCTCTTTGTTTCCAATACTCTCGACTTTTTTCTAGGTCTCTTATTCTTACTTCAGACGCTCTTAATTTCTTTTGTTTCAACAGGGCTTTTCTTTCCAATTATCTCGGCTTTCTTGAAACCAATGAACTAATCTTTTCTCGGAACTTTTGTATTCTTTCATTGGAAGGCAGAACTTTTAACAGAGATTTTGCCTGAAATTTTATCCCTTTATTAGCTTCAAAGTCAACACCCTAGGCTAAAGGATAGTCTTATAGCTGACTGCCTGACACATCTTATTGAATCACTGACAGGTTAAGGAACGGATACGGGAAAACCAAATGCAAACCTTAGAAATCTTGTTCATCTCGCTTAGAGGCAAAGACTCGTTCGCTCCTCTTTTGGTAGTAGAGGAATGGTGTACATTAACAAATTATTTGTCGTCTTAACACTATAGCAGTCCTAAATGATTTGTGAATAAAGTACAAACATATATAGATAACCTGTGGGACAGGCAGGAAAGCCTGTTCTAGTATCCACAACTGAAATAGGATTGCTATAGCTTGTCACCGAACTTTTTGAACCTTGCACATTCCTGGAGTAGCTGATCTTGATTAACTTAGATTAACTAGTGACAACAACTACCCTTTTTAATCAGCTTGAAATATTTCCAAAACTGACAAAGAAGCTGTTTCTGTTCATCAGTTAACTTTAAAACCTCTGCGTAAATTAGAATAAATTCTTGAGGCGGAAACCGACTATTCTTTTGATTTTCACTAAAATATCTATACAGAGACTCTAAGCTGAGATAGTACCTTTTACTCTCTAGTTTTGTAAAAAGCTCAGAAATACTTACTTGTTTTTCTCTTAGAATTGCCTTGAGAAGATAAGATAATTCTAGTTGATGATAATCCTGAATAATTTGAAAAACGTCTTCTAAAGGTTGCAAGTTTTCAGCAGATATAGCTTGTTTCTGCATAGTTTTCTCAAGTAATTCATTACATTAATAAACTCGGTAACATGGGTTTTGAGAAAGTGGTATAGTTTTGTATCGTAAAAATCAGAGATTCATACATATGTATTAAATAAATAACGCCTATATGGATTAACAGAACTAGGAAAGGTGTTAGCCGTGTTCTGTAAATTTATATATCCAGAGAGTTAGCAGATATGCAGTTTTTAAAAAATAGAGCAGGATGCAGAAGGTAAAATTCTAGTATTTAGTTGATGAGTAGGACTGTTAGTTGTGAAGCGATCAACCTCAGTAGTCCTTTAAATAAAAGCAGGGTTGATTTTTGGCTGACCCTGCTTTACTAGAAGTTGACAGTTATAGCCTGTCAATTTATTTTAGTACAAAGATTCTTCTTGATGAGTTAAGATAACCAGGTCTGAAGTAGGGTGAGCAACACAAGTTAGTACAAAGCCAGCTTCTATTTGGTCGTCATCTAGGAAAGACTGTTCAGACTGATCAAC
Organism: Chroococcales cyanobacterium PMM_0086; assembly: GCA_949127655.1. Taxonomy (GTDB): domain Bacteria; phylum Cyanobacteriota; class Cyanobacteriia; order Cyanobacteriales; family Microcystaceae; genus CAISPN01. The sequence goes on from CASBQB010000233.1 coordinate 5,193, forward strand.
TGTACCAGATTCTATTTTACCTGCACAGGTAGAACAAGCACCAGCGCGGCAGCTAAAGGGAAGATCTAGACCTTGCTCGTCAGCAACATCTAAAATATATTGGTCATCAGGCACTTCAATAGTGTGATCACCTTCAGGAGTTTTCAGGGTTACGTTATAGGTTGCCATAGAAGTGTTCCTTTGTTTTAGTGGGGTTTGTAAATCAGTATTTAGCTACTAATTTTATTGTTTACATATCTCAGTGTTTACTTTGAGATATTCTTCTCTGATACTAAGGGAAAAAGATAATTAATTTTGCTGGCATTAGTAATGAGATTATGAGTTAAATATATAATAAGATTTTCTTATACATTGCTCAAATAGATCGCCTAGATTTTGGCTATCATTTCCAGACCAATAATTAGCACGCTTAAAATAAAAATATCAATAGTTAATAAATATGAAAAAATCAGTAAATGTTGGAATAGTAGGAACAGGCTATGTAGCACAAAAACGTGCTGAAGCGCTAAAAAAAGATGAGCGAGCTAATTTACGCTACTTTGTAGGAAATAGTGCCGAAAAAACAGAGATATTTGCCCAAAGATACTCAGTAGAAAAACTAGAATCATGGTGGGACTTAGTAAATCACCCTGATCTTGATTTAGTCTTTGTCTCAACAATCAATCGGGATCACGGCAAAATAGTCCGTGCAAGCATAGAAGCAGGTAAAAATGTAGTAGTAGAGTATCCACTTTCACTCGAAGCTGCAGAAGCTCAAGAATTAATCCAACTAGCTAAAACAAAAGGAGTAATGATCCATGTGGAGCATATTGAGCTTTTAGGCGGAGTGCATCAAGCTATTCAAAGATATTTACCAGAAATCGGGACTATTTTTTACACTCGTTATGTGACCATTAGTCCTCAACGTCCTGTCGGTTTACGCTGGACTTATAATCAGAAAATGTTTGGTTTTCCTTTAATCGGTGCCTTATCGCGTATCCATCGCCTAGTAGATTTATTTGGTCAGGTGAGTAAGGTTGCTTGTGAAGCACGTTTTTGGGCAGTAGAAGGAGATTACTACAAAGCCTGTATATCTCAGGCTCAACTGAGCTTTCAAGACGGTTTGCTTGCTGAGGTTACCTATGGCAAAGGCGAGACCTTCTGGCAAGGTGCTAGAACTTTTGAATTACATGGTGAAAAAGGACTACTGATTTTTGAAGGAGAAGAAGGACATCTAATAAGAGGAGAAGAAAAGATCGCCTTAGAACTCCCAGAAAGAAAAGGATTAATAGCAAAAGATACAATACTAGTCTTAGATCATCTTTGGCTAGACACACCTATGTATATTACTCCAGAAGAGAGTTATTACAGCCTAAAAGTAGCAGAATGTGCTGCTCAATCCACACAGAACAATCAGATGATTTATATTGATTCTTAACCAGAGAAAATTTTTAACGGCTAATGCTCGCCAAAATTAAACATTTAGCAGAAACACTGAACCCCAGACTAATTGAAATTCGTCGTCATTTACACGCACACCCAGAATTAAGTGGACAAGAATATCAAACTGCAGCTTATGTCGCAGGAGTGCTCTCTTCTTGTGGACTACAGGTTAAAGAAGAAGTAGGTAAGACAGGAGTAATAGGACAGTTACCAGGAACAGGAAAAGACCCTAGAATTATTGCACTGCGTACAGATATGGATGCACTGCCAATACAAGAGAAAACTCACTTAGAATATGCCTCATCTAAAGCTGGGGTAATGCACGCTTGTGGACATGATGTACATACAACAGTAGGTTTAGGGGTAGCAATGCTACTCTCTCAATTACCAGAAGCAGAATTAGGAAAAGTTCGCTTTCTCTTTCAACCAGCCGAAGAAATCGCTCAAGGGGCAAGTTGGATGATTAAAGACGGGGCTATGCAGGATGTTCAAGCAATTTTTGGTATGCACGTTTTCCCAAGTATACCAGCGCGTTCAGTGGGCATTCGTTATGGGTCTTTAACTGCAGCGGCCGATGATTTGGAAATCTGCATTCAAGGGGAGTCAGGACATGGAGCGAGGCCACATGAAGCAATTGATGCTATTTGGATTGCTGCCCAGATTATGACTACTTTACAACAGGCCATCAGTCGAACACAGAACCCCTTACGGCCTCTTGTTTTAACAATTGGACAGATCAGCGGTGGCAGGGCACCCAATGTGATTGCTGATAGCTGTAGAATGACTGGAACAGTGCGTTCTCTTCATCCTGAAACTCATGCTAACTTGCCCCGATGGATAGAAGGAATTGTCGCCAATATTTGTCAGACTTATCAAGCTAAATATGAAATCAACTATCGTCGTGGCGTTCCATCTGTTCAGAATGATACCAATTTAACCAAGATTCTCGAAGAGGCATCAAGAGAGTCTTGGGATAAAGAACAAGTGCAAATTCTCACAGAACCCTCTTTAGGTGCAGAAGACTTTTCTCTATACTTAGAGCAGGCTCCAGGCAGTATGTTTCGTTTAGGAGTAGGTCGCTCTGGTGTTGAGAATTATCCCCTCCATCACCCCCAATTTCAAGTTGATGAGTCCTGTATCATAACAGGGGTAGTCACGCTGTCTTATGCCCTTTATAAATACTTTCAACAAAATCTCTAGCGTCTGTTTTCTAGCTAGACAATAGGATAGATTTATGTCAATCGTTGTTTTAGTTTTAGCCCAAATTTTAATTGTCATTGGACTTTCCCGTCTGGTTGGGTTGGCTTTTCGCTCTCTCAAACAACCTCAAGTCATTGGTGAAATTGTTGCTGGAATTATGTTAGGTCCATCTCTCCTAGGTTGGATCGCTCCAACTTGGGCTATGGGACTCTTTCCCCTAGAATCAATTCCCTTTTTAAATATTCTCTCTCAGATTGGCTTAATCTTTTTTATGTTCCTAATTGGTTTGGAACTCAACCCCCAATATCTTAAGGGAAATATCAAGGTAGCTGTTCTGATTTCTCATGTTAGTATTTTAGTTCCTTTTTCTTTAGGGAGTATCATCGCCCTTTTTCTCTATCCCCATGTCTCTGATAATAGTGTCTCCTTCACCGCTTTTGCGATGTTTTTAGGCGCTTCCCTCTCAATTACGGCCTTTCCTGTCTTAGCGAGAATTATCACTGAAAATAACCTTCAAAACAGTCAGTTAGGAACACTAGCACTAACCTGTGCGGCGGTTGATGATGTGACAGCTTGGTGTCTACTAGCTATGACCATTGCTGTAACCCGCAGTAATAATGTCGTAGAGGCTGTCCCAACCATTCTGCTTTCTGTGGCTTACATTACCCTGATGTTGACAGTAGGACGCTTCTTTTTAACTAAATTTAGCACCCATTACGCACAAGCGGGTCACATGAGTCAATCAGTGCTGGCTATTATTTATAGTCTAGTAGTTGTCTCAGCCTTGATTACTGAATGGATTGGTATTCATCTGATTTTTGGTGCCTTTTTACTAGGGGTGATTATGCCCAAAAATGGTCAAATGGCTAGAGAGATAGCCGAAAAAACCGAAGATTTTGTCTTAGTCTTTCTTTTACCTATCTTCTTTGCTTATAGCGGTCTGAGAACCCAAATAGGTCTACTCAATGAACCAATACTTTGGTTGCTAACTCTGATTGTTTTAGTTGCTGCTATTGCTGGTAAGTATATAGGTACTTATACAGCAGCTAGAGTAGGGGGCTTTAATCACCGAGATTCTTCAGCTTTGGGCTGGTTAATGAATACTAGGGGACTGACTGAGTTGATTGTTCTCAATATCGGTTTAAGTTTGGGAGTCATTTCGCCTTTATTGTTTACCATTCTAGTAATCATGGCCCTTGTGACTACTTTTATGACATCTCCCCTTTTGGAGTGGACTTATCCTAAGAGTTTAATTCGGCTACAAGGAGTACTGCCAACTACTCCTCAACCGACAATCACACCTAACTACCGCTTATTAGTACCTGTGGCTAACCCTAGAAGTCAGAAAGGACTCTTAGAATTAGCTGTAGCTATAGCTGGTCATGGTTCTCCCCCTGCTGTTGTCCATCCACTTAGCCTTATTCTTTTAGAACAGGACTACACCTATGGAGGCACCCCCGTAGAGGCTGAACGTTTGATGCAGGAGAGACTTTTGGAATTAGAAACTCTCATTGCCCAACTCAAGCCTCTTAGCGTACGTCAGTTCGTACAGCCAATAGTGCGAATGACGACCGACATAGCCAGAGAAACTTCACGTATTGCTCTTTTAGATCGAGCAGATTTAGTAATTGTGGGCTGGCACAGATCTACTTTTAGTAATACTCGTCGTCTAGGTGGCAGAGTGGGACAGATTCTCTCACAGACTCAAGTAGATGTTGCTGTTTATGTAGATAATCAAAAGGCGAGTAGTTTTTCAAAACTTTTAGTGCCTTATGCAGCAACGGTACATGATGATCTAGCCTTAGAAATCGCCCTACGTCTGTTAATTAATGATTTATCTCGTCAACTGATTATTTTGCAAGTAACTAATGAGTGTCAAACTAATCAGGAATTGAGTTATGAGTTCTCTAGAATCATTGACGTTCTCCCAAAAGAGGTACGATCCCGTCTAGATATTCAAACAGTTTGTTCTGGAGATGATGAACCGATAGAAATGGCTATAAAAGCATCTCTAGAAGTTGATTTAACTTTAGCGGGTACTTCTGGTGAATGGGGTATTGAGCGTCAAACTCTAGGTCGTTATACAGATGCACTAGCTGCGCGTTGTCAATCACCTCTGTTGATTACTCGTTGTTATTTGAAAGCTCGTTCTCACCTAGTTTCAGTTTTGGGCAACCCTCTTAATTCCACAGAGGGTGAGCGATAAACAGAATAACCTAAAGCTACTCCATCAATCCATCACCCTCTATACTAGTAACAGTCAGACTATTAGCGACGACGAGGTACTAAAGACTGATAGTCTAGATTAGCTGGAGAAACGCGAGGGATAAAAGTTTGAGGCAGATTTAAGCTGCTGGCCATATCCTGATAGAGAGAAGGATCACCTGCTTTAGGTTTCTTCTCTTGAGGAGTATAGGTACGAACTTGATTTTGCCAAACGATTTGTGGGAAGCCTAGAACCTTACGGTGGTATGCTTCATAACGAGGAGATTTGATGTTGAAAGGAGTTTCACCTTCAACGCGACCAGATATAACCCGACGACGTTGGTAGGGAACCGTATCATTGCCAAAGTTTTCCAGATATTCATCAGAATTGAGGAGTTGATCCACAAAACCTTGAACACCCTTGGTTGCTACGACAATAGACCAAGCGATCTTTTCTCTTTCGCTGTAGACATCCCGACCCAGAACTTTTTGAACAGTCTGTTCTACAAAACGATAGTTACTATTTTTATCATAGAAACTATCTTTATAGGTCTCGGACAGGAGTAAACCGCGAATAAACTCACGTGTTGTGATTTGTCCATTACGCAGTTTGGACTCTAGAACAGATTCCCGATCGGACTTGAAAGCATAGAAGAAGATTTGACGGTAAGCTGCTTCTATAACCTGACTTAAGTTACTTTGTGAAGCAACAGTCACATTATTAAATACTTTAGGCTTTCCGTCGCCATCTACTAAACCAGCAAAAGGAACATTCTCTGTCGTAAATACTTTAGGTTTTTCGTCTCCACCTACTGATATATCAGCAACTCGAACATTTTGAGTTGTCGGTGCATAGCTTAACAGAGGCAGATTTGATACAACCATTTTACTGATTTTATTGGTATTCTGCCAAACGATTTTTGCAAAAGGTAAAGTCTTATCCTTTCCAGGTGCATCTCCAAAAGATTTGATGTTGAAAGGAACTTCACCGCTACTAGTGCGACCAGATATAACCCGACGGCGCTGGTAGGGAACTGTATCATTGCCAAAGTTTTCTAGATATTCATCAGAATTGAGAAGTTGATCCACAAAACCTTGAATACCCTTGGTTGCTACGACAATAGACCAAGCGATCTTTTCTTTTTCGCTATAGACATCCCGACCTAAAACTCGTCGAACAGTCTGTTCAACAAAACCATAGTTGCTATTTTTATCGTAGAAATTCTCTTTATAGGTTTTAGACAAAACCAAACCACGGATAAACTCACGTGTTGCGATTTGTCCATTACGCAGTTGAGACTCTAGAAAGACTTCACGATCCCACTTAAAGGCGTAGAAGAAGATTTGACGGTAAGCTGCTTCAATGAGCAGATCTAAAGAAGTTGTCGAAGGGAAATCCGCCGTAGTAAATACTTTAGGCTGTTCGTCCCCACCTACTTCATAACTAGCGACCCGAGCATTTTGGGTTTTGGGTGCATAGTTCAAAAGAGGAATAGCCAAGATTAAACCTCCGTAATCTCAAAGGGTTTTTTTAACTGACATCCTGATCATAGAGGAGTAAGGACACTCAA
>CASBQB010000234.1 GCA_949127655.1 Chroococcales cyanobacterium PMM_0086
AGGGGGTAGGGGTGAGGGGAATTGGTATAAAATAATCATCACTATCAAGTTAACTTAAAGACCATTTTAGGTTAGTTTTAGAAAAGATATTTTTCACACAAGTTATCAAGTAAATATGAGTACAGAAGAAAAGAGTTTAGATAATCATAGTGGTATTCCAGTAGTTATCTTGTGTGGTGGGAAAGGAACTAGGTTGCGAGAAGAAACAGAATTTCGCCCAAAACCAATCATCTCCGTAGGCGATAGGCCGATCATCTGGCATATTATGAAAACTTATGCCCATTATGGGTTTAAAGATTTTATGCTGTGCTTGGGCTATAAAGGGGAAATAATCCGAGATTATTTTTTTAACTATGATTGGAATCACAGCGATATCAAGCTAGAGTTAGGCAGTAAGCGAGTGACTAAGCTAGAAAATAGTCATGGTGAAGAAGACTGGCGGATTTGGTTAATTGATACAGGTCAAGAAACCATGACAGGAGGTCGTCTAAAGCGTTTAGCTTCTTATATCGACCAAACAGGAAGTGATATTTTTCTAGCAACTTATGGAGATGGGGTATCTAATGTTAATATAAGTGACATTCTGGCTTTTCACAGGAGTCACGGGAAACTAGCAACCGTAACAGCAGTTCGTCCTGCTTCTAGATTTGGTGAATTGATGATTGAGAATAGTTTAGTAACTCATTTCAAAGAAAAGCCCCAAACAGCAGAAGGGTGGATCAATGGAGGCTATTTTGTCCTAAATCGGAAAGTACTGGATTTAATAGAAGGAGATAACATAGTATTTGAAGATCAACCCCTCAAAACCCTCTCTGAGATGGGAGAATTAGCTGTTTATAAACATGAAGATTTCTGGCAATGTATGGACACTTATCGAGAATTAGAATTGCTGAATAATCTCTATAATTCTGGACAAGCTCGGTGGAAAGTATGGTAAAAGATGAGTTTTGGCAAGGGAAAAAAGTCCTCGTCACCGGACATACAGGGTTTAAAGGTGCTTGGTTATCTCTTTGGTTACTCCATTTAGGGGCCGAGGTAACGGGAATCAGTTTAGCACCTAACACGACTCCAGCCTTATTTGAGCAGATAGGATTGGCAAAATATATCACTCACCATATTGGAGATATTCGCGACCAAGAATTGATCAGGGATAAGATAGCAAGCGTCCAACCAGATATTATCTTCCATTTAGCAGCACAACCTCTGGTAAGACGGTCTTACATCGAGTCTGTGGAAACATGGAACACCAATGTAATGGGGACAATTCACATCTTAGAAGCTTTAAAACACCTAACTCATCCCTGCGCAGTAGTAGCAATTACAACAGATAAATGCTATGAGAATCGAGAATGGTTTTATGGTTATCGAGAAACTGATCCCCTGGGAGGCCGCGATCCCTACAGTTCTAGTAAAGCTGCTGCAGAATTAGCAATTGCTTCTTGGCGTGCATCTTTCTTTACTAAAAGTCAAATACCGATTGGTATAGCCAGTGCGAGAGCAGGTAATGTGATCGGGGGGGGTGACTGGGCCGAGGATCGGATCGTTCCTGATACAATTCGTTCTTTATCAGTAGCTGAAGCTATACCAGTACGTAACCCAAAATCTACCAGACCATGGCAACACGTTCTAGAACCTTTGGGGGGCTATCTTCTTTTAGGAAAAAGCATCTACAAAGGATTAAACAGTGCAGCAAAAGAGGAATTACAAGGTGCTTTCAATTTTGGACCTTCTCTGCCCTCAAATAGAACGGTTAAAGATTTAGTCGAGTGTATACTACAATATTGGACAGGAACTTGGGTAGATCGCTCAAATCCAACAGAACCTCACGAGGCTAAGTTATTGAATCTGGTGACCGATAAGGCATTCCATTTATTAAACTGGCAACCTGTCTGGGATTTCCAGCAAACAGTCAAAGAAACAGTAGATTGGTATTATCAAGCCAGTCATTTTGACCCAGGTGACTACAAGCAATTTCAAGCTTTAACCCAACGACAAATTGAGCTATATCAGGCAGATACTGCAAAGCAAGCTGTAAATTTATTAAATGTTTGATGGAGATTAACCGTGACTCAATCCCTACCCAAAGCTACACCCAATAACAGTTACGAAGAAGAACAATCACTAAGAGAGCAGGTATTTAGCTCAGTTAAAGATTACTATCAATTTAAATTTAAGTCTCGTACATTTATTCCAGGACAGACTTATGTACCTGTTTCGGGAAAAGTTTTCGATCAAGATGAATTAATTAAACTAGTAGACTCTTCCCTTGATTTTTGGTTGACCACGGGACGCTATGCGCTTGAATTTGAAGAAAGATTCGCCGCATGGATGGGGGTTAAACATTGTTTACTAGTCAATTCTGGTTCTAGTGCCAATTTAGTAGCCTTGAGTGCTTTGACCTCTCCTAAGCTAGGAAATAAAAGACTAGTCCCAGGAGATGAGGTGATTAGTGTGGCTGCAGGTTTTCCCACAACGATCAATCCCATCTTCCAAAATCAACTAGTACCTGTATTCGTAGATGTAAAATTACCTAGCTATGATCTTGATGTAGAACAGTTAGAACTCGCTCTCTCAGATAGAACAAGAGCACTTATGGTTGCTCATACCTTGGGAAATCCTTTCAATTTAGAAGCAGTCATGGCTTTTGCAGAAAAACATGATCTCTGGGTAATTGAGGATAACTGTGATGCAGTAGGCAGTGTTTATCAAGGTCAGAAAACAGGTACTTTTGGACATTTAGCAACGGTTAGCTTTTATCCCGCCCATCATATGACCACAGGAGAAGGGGGGGCAGTCTTAACTAGTGATGCCCGTTTATCAAAGATTGTTGAGTCCTTCAGGGATTGGGGAAGAGATTGTTGGTGTCCTCCAGGAGTTGATAACACTTGTGGAAAACGCTATGGCTGGCAGTTAGGAGATTTACCCTTTGGCTATGATCATAAGTACACATATTCTCATGTAGGCTATAACCTAAAAATGACAGATATGCAGGCAGCCGTAGGAGTAGCCCAATTAGATAAGTTACCTGAATTTATTCAAAAAAGAAGAGAGAATTTTGAGTTTCTCTATCAGCAATTACAAGACGTGCAAGATGTTTTAGTTTTACCAGAAGCAACCCCAAATTCTGAGCCAAGTTGGTTCGGTTTTCCCCTCTACGTTAAGGAAGATGCCCCCTTTAGTAGGAATGATTTAGTTAAGCATTTAGAAGAGAAACGCATCGGGACAAGACTGTTATTTGGTGGTAACTTACTGAAACAACCTCTATATCAGGGCTTAAACTATCGGGTAATTGGGGATCTCTCTAATGCAGATCGCATCATGGAAAATGTTTTTTGGCTTGGAGTTTATCCTGGTTTAACTGAAGAAATGCTGACTTATGTAGTGGAAACAATCAGAGAGTTTTGTCGTTCTTATTAACATTGCCAAAAATTAGAAGGCAATAAACCCCACTAGGAGTAATTCAAAGGGTATGGAAAATCTTCAATCTTCGGTAGAAGAAACAAATGAATCGAATTGTTACGATAGTAATCAAATCAAAATCTCTAATTTTCTCTCTCCGAAAATAGCTGTTAATCAATGGATTAAAGGAGTAGGGTGCTACTTACTGATCTTTATGTTTTGTAGTAATATTTTAGAAAACAATCTTCTTAAGAAAGTTAGTTTCATATCTCATAAAGGTTTTGAAACTATCCAATACTACACGTTAATAATATCGCTTCTTTATCTACCTATAGTGATTGGAAATGCTATAGACTTCGGGAGTGTCACTATCATTAAAATCATTAGAAATTGGGAGGTAAAAAATAGTGATAGAAAGTTAGAAATTCTGGTGGCGTGGATTATAAGTATCACATTTAATACCGCAGCAATTCAAAGAATTGCTATGCAAAATGTGAAAAGTTTTGATTTTTATCTTAAACAAAATTTACTAAAAAGAGTTTTTGAAACTAATATAGCAAATGCAAACTCAATAGAAATTATTCTAGTATCATCGATATTTTTAGCTTGCTTTTTTGCTATATGCCTTCTATTTGAAAGTAATCAATTATTGAAAAAAATATTTGATGAAAGAATTGTACTGTTATTCATTGTAATAATATTGTCAGTTGCTTGGTGGGGAATGGTCTTTGGGATAAATTCACTGTATCACTTAAATGTGGTACTATTTCCAGTAGTTAATAATTTGACTAACTCTCCTTCTACACCGATAGTTTCAGATGGTTTCATATCACTTTATGGAGGGTATTTCTTTTTATTGAGCTTACTGATAAAGCCTCTGGGTGTTAATTTGTTATCTGTTCAAACTATACTATTAGCATGTGTTATTTTACAAATAATATTATGTTTTACAATAATAAGATGTTTAATTAAGCAACCTTTAATCAGGATAGGGGTGTTCTTAAACTGTATATTTTGGAGCTATGCCTGGGGTAGATATGTGAGTAAAGACATTTATTTTCAATACTTCCCCTTAAGATTAATATTTCCATCATTTTTTATTCTGGTTGCCTATAGCCTTTATTCCAATCAAAGATTTAACAAAAATATTTTATCAACTAAACTAATTAATCTTAAATTAAAACATATTGTATTTAGCGCTATAGTAGCTTTATCTATCTTTAATAATTTAGATTCAGGTCTGTCAACTTTCGCTATCTATTTAGCTCTATTGGCTTGGGATTGTTTCAAATTGAAAAAATTAAAACTAGGTCAATATTTAATTACAACGATAGTAAATATTGGCTTGATTATTATTCTATTTTTTGTTATGTTTAGAACAATGCTAGGAGATTACCCTAACCTGAAATTATATACTACCTCAACGGTAAAATTCGCCTCTGGTTTCTTTAGCTTGCCATTTCGTGATAATTTATGGATGCTGTTTGTTCTTTTTTATGTTTATACCTTAATTCAATCATTTAATTCTTCAGTTGAGGATGTTAATGGAAGATTTAGATTTAGCACTGCTATTTGGGGACTGATAAGTATGGCATATTTTGTCAACAGAAGTCATCCTTGGAACCTTCTAAGTGTCTCATTTCCATTTTTTCTATGCTGTGGTTTCTTAATGGAACAGTCTCTAAACTCATTACTTGAATCAAAAAATAATTTATTAGAAAAGCCAGAGCAACTCAGATTTATGGGGGTAATCAGGCTGCTTCTCTCAAACTGGCTCGATTTAGTAAAGCTTTCTTCTGAAAGTGTGTTTTTAATGCCTTTTATAGCAGCTTTGATCATAGCTTTTATTCAAGTAACTGGGATAGCAGGATTAACAATATACCAGAGCAAGAATCCCAGTAAAAACGTCTATGCGTACATGGAGGCTGTCAGAAATCTTTCTGAAAAGATAGCTGTATTAGAAAAAGAATTTAATCGTCCTTCAATTCTACTTTCAAATACAGCTGAATCTTATTACTATCTCCTTGGGAATAGAAAAATATTATTTTACCCAGAAATAACTTCAATGTTCAATTCTTCGTACAAGTCACGATTCACTAAAGTACTTGATGAATTTAATCCGATTGTGACTATCTGTCCTTTCAGAGGTCATGCAGAACAAGAATTAAAAGAAAGTTTTAAAACAATGCTAGAGGAAAATCAATTTAAATTGATAAAAGCAGAGGGTGAATGTAAAATATATATGAAAAGTTAGACAGAAAATAAAACCTTACAGCAAAAATTTATAAAAAGGCTTGGCTCAAAATTAAAATGGTTAACAGTTTAGCAACAGATCTCAATCACATTTTGTATCAGATGGGCGATCTGTGGGAAGAACTTAGAGATCAACGAATTTTTATCACAGGTGGAACAGGATTTTTTGGCTGTTGGTTACTTGAGAGCTTCGCTTGGGCCAATGAGCGATTGAATCTAGGGGCATCCGCACTAGTTTTAACTAGAAATCCTGAAACTTTTCGACAAAAAGCCCCGCACCTTACCTCTAACCCTGCCATTCAATTTCATACAGGTGATACTAGAACATTTGACTTTCCTAAAGGAGACTTTTCTTACATCATCCATGGAGCGACCCAGGCCAGTGCAAAACTCAATCAAGAAGATCCCCTACTGATGTTTGATACTGTCGTTGAAGGTACAAGACATACCCTCGATTTTGCTAGAGTAGCTCAGGTTAAGAACTTTTTGTTAACTAGTTCAGGAGCCGTTTATGGTAGACAACCTTCAGAAATGACTCATATTTCCGAGGAATATTTAGGTTCACCAGATCTAACTAAGGCTAATGCTGCCTATGGAGAAGGAAAACGCGCAGCAGAAATGCTTTGTAGTCTCTATGCTCAACAGTATGGAATAAATACTAAAATTGCCCGTTGTTTTGCCTTTGCGGGGCCTTATCTACCTCTTGACACTCATTTTGCTATCGGGAATTTCATTCTCAATGGTCTAAAGGGGCAGCCAATTTTAATTAAAGGTGATGGTACCCCCTTTCGCTCTTACCTCTATGCAGCAGATTTAGTGATTTGGTTGTGGACAATTTTATTAAAAGGAAAGCCTTGTCATCCTTATAATGTAGGGTCAGATGAGGATTTGACTATTGCTGAATTGGGCCAGGTTGTGGCTAGTATTTTTAATCCCAGAGTTGAGGTAATTATCGCTAAAAAAGCTATACCTGAGCAGCCTATCGAACGCTATGTCCCCTCAGTGGAGCGAGCTTTTAAAGAGTTACAGCTTAAACCATTGATCTCCTTAAAAGAGGCAATTATGAAAACTGCTGAGTTTGCTTGAGAATATCAAAGTTCTTCACCCTACTATTTTATAAAGATAAATTAGGAGTATTAAATGATTAGAGTTGCTGACTATATTGCCCAAACCCTCGTTAAAAATGGTATCCGTGATGCCTTTCTGATTACAGGTGGTGGCGCTATGCACCTAAATGATGCTTTTGGCAGATGTGAAGGACTCTCATATGTTTGTTGTCACCATGAACAAGCTTGTGCTATGGCTGCAGAAAGCTATTATCGGCTTACCAACCGTCTAGCAGCCCTCAATGTTACCACAGGTCCAGGTGGGACTAACACTATTACCGGGATCTATGGAGCCTGGACAGACTCTATTGGTATGATTGTCATTTCTGGACAGGTCAAATGGGAAACAGTCGTCAGAAGTACTGGTTTACCATTAAGACAACTCGGTGATCAAGAAATCGATATTGTCAAATTAGTTGAACCTATCACTAAATACGCAGTGATGGTAACTGAACCTGAGTCGATTCGGTACCATTTAGAAAGAGCTTTACATCTAGCTCAGTCTGGTCGTCCTGGTCCTTGTTGGTTAGATGTTCCGATGAATATACAAGGGGCTAAAATCGAGCCAGCATCTTTGCCAGGCTACGACCCCCAAGAAGATGCTATTAGCTATACTACACCTGATTTAGAAGCCGTCTGTGAAGAAATCATCAAGCGGCTTAAAGAGGCTAAACGTCCGGTGATCTATGCAGGGTCAGGAATTCGTCTGAGTAAAGCCTATCAAAATTTCTTGGAATTAATAGAAAGATGGAAAATTCCAGTAGTTACAGCTTGGAATGCTCACGATCTCATTTGGAATGAACACCCTTATTATATAGGTAGGCCTGGAACTATTGGAGATCGCGCCGGTAACTTCGCTGTTCAGAATTCTGACTTGTTACTAGTCTTAGGCTGCCGTCTCAATATCCGCCAAGTTAGTTACAATTGGGAGAACTTTGCCAGGAGTGCCTATAAAATCATTGTTGATATTGACGAAGCAGAACTGAAAAAACCAACTATTAAGCCTGACTTACCTATTCACGCTGATGTTGCCGATGTATTGAGCAAGTTACTACAGCAAAATGTTCAGCAAACTGGAAATCATCAAGAATGGTTAGAGTGGTGTGTGATCCGCAAACAAAAATATCCCACCGTCCTGCCAGAATATTGGTTGAAAGAAGAGACAGTTAACCCCTACTGTTTCACTGAAGCACTCTTTAAACAGCTTCTCCCTGGAGAAATTATAGTAACAGGAGATGGAACAGCCTGTGTGACAATATTTCAAGCAGCCTTTATCAGAAAAGATCAGCGTTTATATACCAACTCTGGCTGTGCCTCAATGGGTTATGATCTCCCTGCAGCTATTGGGGCCTGTATTGCCAGTGGTAAACAAAGAGTAATTTGTATTGCTGGAGATGGCAGTATTCAGATGAATATACAAGAGTTACAAACAATTGTTGGCTATCAATTGCCTATTAAGATATTTGTACTAAATAACCAGGGATACCATTCAATCCGCCAAACCCAGCAAAATTTCTTTTCAGATAATATTGTCGGTTGCGGTCCTGAGAGTGGGGTAACCTTTCCCAGTTTTGAAAAGCTAGCAGCTGCTTATGGAATTCCTTATCGACTCTGTAGCCAACATTCAATCATGTCACAAGCTATTCAAGAAACCATTGAAGGTAATGGACCTCAACTTTGTGAGGTGATCCTCGATCTTAATCAACCTTTTGCACCTAAACTATCATCTAGAAAGCTTGAGGACGGACGGATGGTATCTTCTCCTTTAGAGGATTTATCTCCCTTTTTAGAACGGGAAGAATTTCTGAGTAATATGATTGTTGACAACTTGACCCAATGACCTATAATTATCAAAGTATAAATTTCAGGTTAAGTATTAAAAGGGAATAAAATATGAATTCGATGGAAAAAAGAATGGTAGAACTGCTAATTGAACTCAAAAAGAACTATCATGTTTCAGGAGTCAAAGCAGAATTTGAAGCAGAAGGCACCCGCATGGAAGAAGCGATGAGACTCAAAGAAGTCAGTCTGATGGCCGGATTAGGTCTAAACCTAAAAATTGGGGGTTGTGAAGCCATTAAGGATATGTTTGATGCTATTAGTTTAGGCGTTGAACGAGTGATTGCCCCGATGGTGGAAACGGCCTATGCTTTGAAAAAATATATGATGGCAGTAAATTTAGCATTTGGTAAGGGACAATCAGAAGATGTTGAGTTTCTGATTAATTTAGAAACAGTGACAGCCTTCAAAAACTTTGAGGAAATGTTAGCATTACCTGAAATTAAAGCTCTCAGTGGCGTAGTGATAGGGAGAGTTGACTTGTCTGGGTCAATGGGGTTAACACGTGAACATATCAATAGTCAACAAGTCTTAGATATTGCCCTAAAAATAGCTGAAAAAGCCAAATCAGCAGGACTAAAAGTAGTCATTGGTGGGGGGGTATCTGTTCACTCTTTAGCCTTTTTCCAGAAATTTCCTGCAGGACATATTGACCGCTTTGAAACAAGAAAAGTTGTCTTTAGTTGTCCAGCAGCCTTAAACAATTCTGAAGAGGCTTTCCTTAAGGCGGTTGAATTTGAAATTCTTTGGCTGAAGAATAAAAAGAACTATTATGGAGCAATACATCGTGAAGATGATGCTCGCTTAGAAATGATGGAAAATCGTTATCTTAATTCCATTAAAGCTTTGAAATGAGCTATGGTCAATGTGATTCTGCAACTAAAAAGTAAATGCAAACAAGTTACCCTGAATTTATTCCCGAACTCTTCTTAATCGATCTAGATGGCGTTGTCTATGAAGATGGAAAAATTCTAGATGGTGTTCACGATGCTCTCAACACTCTAGATAAATATGGGAAAAAATTTGTCTTTATTACCAATAACTCAGGCGCTTCTAAATTGGGGCTGTACAACAAATTAAAGTCGATTGGCGTTAACTGTAATCTCGATGTAATCTTTGCATCAGGCTTTATGATGGCAGATTATATTAAAAACAGCCCAGAATACAGTAACCTACCAATCTATTTAATATCTACTCCAGAATTAAAATACTACTGCCAAGAACTGGGACTAGATTTAGTGGATAATCCAGTACAGGGAATGGTGGTAGTAGCTTTGGATTTTGATTTTAATTATCGAAAGTTAGAACAAGCAAGTTTATCCTTACAAAGGGGTTCTCTCTTTTTTGTTTCAAATATAGATGCAAATTTTCCAGTTCCAGGCGGTTTGAGAAAGCCCGGACTAGGTTCTATTGTGCAAGCCATTGCTGTAGCTTCAGGAAAGCAACCTGATCTTATCTATGGAAAGCCCTATCCTCAAATGGCTGAATCTATTCTAGAGATATATCAAATTCAAAAAGATAAGGTTATTATTTTAGGAGATAGTCTTGAATCTGATATTGAGATGGGAAAAAGACTAGGCATCAAATCTGCTCTGATTGCTCAATATTTACCATTAGTTCATCATCCGATCCCTGACTATCATTTTAAATCAATTAAAGATGCAACTGATTACTTTATTAAAGACTATCCCATAGTAGGATGAATTTCTAGAATGTCTATTACCAAAAAACAGCAATTAATAAAGCTCATCGAAAAGAATACGTTTGTGAGATTTTTATTAGTTGGTGTAATAAATACTATCTTTGGATATTCTCTCTTTGCTATACTCATTCTGGTTGGTCTCGATTATAAATACGCCATTTTAATTGGTACTATTATTGGGGTGCTTTTTAACTTTCAAACCACAGGAAAACTGGTTTTTGGGAGCAAGAATAACAAGCTAATCTTTCGGTTTATAGCAGTCTATGTAGTAACTTATTTACTCAATGTTGAAGGACTAAGGATTGCTGACGCTATTAATCTTAATATTGAACATAAAACCAAAATTCTGATCGCTGGTGCCGTCTTAATCTTGCCGATGGCTCTTGTTTCTTATACTTTAAATAAACTCTTTGTTTTTCGAGGCTAACAGAATTATGAAGAAAATAACAATAATGACTCCTTGTTATAATGAAGAAGGAAATGTCAAAGATCTCTACTTGAGAGTGAAAACAGTTTTTGATCAGCTACCCAATTATGAATATGAACATATTTTCATAGATAATGCTTCTGCAGATAAAACAGTAGAAGAACTAAAAAGTATTGCAGCAAAAGATTCAAGAATAAAAGTTATCGTCAATGCTCGAAATTTTGGGGCTGTTCGGTCTAGTTATTATGGCTTGCTTCAATCTTATGGAGATGCAGTTGTGGTAATTGTAGCAGATTTACAAGATCCCCCTGAATTGATCTTAGAGTTTGTCAAAAAATGGGAAGAAGGCTATAAAGTTGTAAAAGCTATTAAGAGTTCTAGCAAAGAGAATTCTTTATTTTATCTGCTTAGAAGTATCTATTACCTTTTAATGAACAAACTCTCTGACATTGAAATAAGTAGCCATTTTACTGGCTTTGGACTCTACGACAAACAGGTTATAGATACCTTACGTGACATTAACGATCCATACCCTTATTTTAGAGGCTTGATTGAAGAATTAGGGTTTGCTAGTGCCCAAATTGAATATCAACAACAACAGCGTAAAAGAGGCATAAGCAGCTATAACTTTTATCGCTATTATGATGAAGCAATGCTAGGTATTACCAGTCACTCCAAGATTCCCTTAAGACTAGCAACTATGTTGGGGTTTGCCATGTCTCTACTCAGTTTAATAGCAGCTATCGGTTATTTACTAGCAAAACTCTTATTTTGGCAATCTTTTCCTTTGGGTGTAGCACCAGTAGCTGTAGGACTTTTTTTATTAGCTTCAGTTCAACTATTTTTTATTGGCATTATTGGCGAGTACATCGGCTTGATGCACATGAGAATTTTAAAACGCCCTCTAGTTGTCGAAAGAGAAAGAGTTAATTTTGATTGAAATAGTAAGTAAAAACTATAAACCTCCAGAATCAGATAGACACTCTTAAAAAGTGACTTTTTTGACAGAGCGAATGTAATGACAGTTATAATGTGTTACAGAGAGTGGAGAATAGAAAAATGGTTAACTTTGGGCTAAACTCAGCGAGTATACTAGGTATATTCTTGGCAGTAGCAGGCGCAGGACTTTACTTTATGCGCTCTATTCGTCCAGAATTAGCTAGAGATCACGATATATTTTTTGCAGCAGTTGGCTTACTCTGCGGCTTTATTTTACTTTTTCAAGGCTGGAGACTCGACCCTATCTTACAGTTTGGTCAATTTCTCCTAACAGCTACTACTATTTTCTTTGCAGTAGAAACAATACGTCTGCGCAGCGCAACTGCTGAACAAGCTAGACGCAATAGCCCTATTGTAGACGAAGACAGGCGCGTGAGTCGCAGTCGAGTCTATACAGAGGCCGAATTAGATCAAATTGAACCAGAAGATGATGAGTCCTATGGCAATAAAAGACGCTTGCGGGGTATTGATTATGAAACAGATGAACCTCGCTCTGTAAAAACACGCCGCACTAGTCGCCCTAGTTCTAACGAACGTTATAACAACTACCCAGAAGAAACAGATCGCCCTACATCCTCAAGAAGACGTTCATCTGAGCAAAATAGAGAAGATGTCTGGTCTGATGAGAATCAAGAATGGTCAGAAATGCCCCCACCTAGTCGTTCACGTCGTCCTAGAGGAAATAGTAGTGATGAGACAGCACAACAACGCCCACGCAACGCTAAAACACCCAATTCAAGTCAACCTAGAGGCTATTCTAATCAATATGGGGATGACCTACCTGCAGCCTATGTTGATTATCAGCCAATTGATGAGGACGAACCAATCGTGGATAGTAGCTTAATGAGAACCAAAAACCAACCGAAAAGAGATAATGATGATTATGATGAGCGAGATGATTCTCAGTATTAATAGTTAAATAAGAAGTTCATATTAAATTAACATCACAACTTGATCCTTATCCTGCTGCGGGGCAATAGCAATAATTAGCCGTTCTTAGCTCTTCAATCAGCTCTAAATTTTTAAACTCTATCAGCTTCTTAACTGTTAGAGTTTCTTTTTAAGATAGGCTTTCCTGATAGCATTTTAAGTCACAGGTTGCCAATCAAGATACAATAAAGGCGGTATTAAGAGTGCGTACAAAATTTAAGGATAAGTTAAAATGAAACTAATCGGAAAATTGGTCTGCTCGGTAAGTCTAGGAATGCTAGCGGTACTATCTACAACTGTCCCACTACAGGCAGCAAGCACGATAAACATAGTATATGGTCCACTCAAAAAATCAATCAGAATAAGTGCTTTAGAAAATTTTGTAAAGACTGGCAAAGTTGAGCGAAACTTAGAATTTTTCTTTAGATCGAGTAGTACAGAACAAAAAGAAGAATTTCGCCAAGCCTTAGTTAAAAAAGTTCCTGTTAATGGTGCCATTGTCTCCCGCTTTTTGAATAGTAACATTGGAGAAGATGTACTAGAAAGGTTTGGGCGTGTTGTGTCTTTGCCACGTGGCACCAATGGTAAATTTGCTCTAAGAGGTTCAATCGTTAAAGCAGCCCTATCAGCAGAAGGCTTGACTTTAATTAATGTTTTACGCAATTTTCCCACCGATATTCAGATTAATGGGGAAGTTCTTTTAAAAGTTCATAAGGCTGTTGAACAGTTTGTTGCATCTACTAAAGAAGGAGTGCAAACATTACAAGCTCTTGCCCTAAAAGAAGCGGAAAGTGATACCCAGGTTGACTTTAGCAAGATGTCAGACTTATCTAACCCTGGCCCTTACAGCTATCAAAAAGAGACTTGGCAACTAAAAGATGAATCTCGTAACCGTTCCCTGTATGCAATTGTTTATAAGCCTAAAGTAGCAGGTGACCAGAAAATTCCTGTGGTTATCTTATCTCATGGTCTAGCTTCAAGACCAGAAGACTTTAATTCATCAGCCTCATCTTTAGCTTCAAATGGCTTTTTTGTCGTCTTACCACAGCATCCAGGCAGTGACTACAAACATTTACAGGATTTTATCAAAGGCTTTACTAGACAAATCTTTGAAACAGAAGAGTTTATCAATCGTCCCAAAGATATCACCTTTGTTATTGACGAATTAGAAAAACGCAACCAGGGTGAATATCAAGGAAGATTAAATCTTCAACAAGTAGGCGTAATAGGGCACTCTTTTGGGGGATACACTGCTTTAGCTGTTGCAGGTGCCCAAATTGATTTTGA
>CASBQB010000235.1 GCA_949127655.1 Chroococcales cyanobacterium PMM_0086
AGATATCTATGACCTATATGGAAAAGTTGCACAAGAAGGAAGCTAAGAGTCTATAACGACTCCTGTTGAGTCCTTAAATTTCTTATAAAATCACTGACCATTTCATTTAGAACATATCCAAACTATGACCATTTCATTTCAAAGCTTAGGCTTATCCGATACCCGTGTCAGCCTATTAGAAGCAATGGGTTTTGTTAGCCCAACCAACATCCAAGAACAAGCCATTCCCTTACTACTAGCAGGAAGCGATGTTGTTGGACAATCACAGACAGGGACCGGAAAAACCGCAGCTTATTCCCTGCCAATACTAGAGCAAATCAACACAAAAGACCCGAAAGTACAGGCTTTAGTCTTAACACCAACCCGCGAACTAGCGCAACAAGTAGCAGAAGCGATCAAAGAATTTTCAGGTGATCGTCATCTCTTCATCTTAACTGTCTGCGGGGGACAATCTATCGAGCGTCAAATTCGCAGCTTAGAAAAAGGCGTACAGATAGTTGTAGGAACCCCTGGAAGAGTTATCGACCTTCTAGACCGCAAAAAATTAAACCTAGAGTCACTAGAATGGGTCGTCCTGGACGAAGCAGACGAAATGTTGAGCATGGGCTTTATTGACGATGTCAAAAAAATCCTCTCACAAGCGCCAAAAGAACGCAAAACAGCCTGTTTCTCTGCAACAATGCCCAGAGAAATCCGCGATCTGATCAACAATTTTCTCAGAGATCCAGTCACAGTAACAGTCGAACAGACTCAAAGCACCCCCTCTAAAATTGAGCAACACGTTTACAACGTGCCCCGTGGTTGGTCAAAACTAAAAGCTCTCCAACCTATTCTAGAGATAGAATCACCAGAGTCGGCCCTTATCTTCGTCCGCACTAAACAAACAGCCGCAGAACTAACCATTAAACTGCAAGAAGCTGGTCAAAGTGTAGATGAATACCACGGGAACCTCTCACAAGCACAAAGAGAACGTCTGGTTCAACGCTTCCGGGATGGTAAAATTCGCCTAGTAGTCGCAACAGATATCGCAGCAAGGGGTTTAGATGTTGAATTACTCTCACACGTAATTAACTACGACTTACCCGACAATGCAGAGACCTATATTCACCGAATAGGCAGAACAGGTCGTGCAGGAAAAACAGGAACAGCTATTGCTTTAGTTGATCCAATGGATCGCCGTCTCTTTAAACAGATCGAACGTCGTCTACGTCAAACTATGATCGTCTGTCAAATTCCTAACCGTGTTCAAGTTGAAGCCAAAAGACTAGAACACTTACAAGAAAGGATCAAAGACAGTCTAGCTGGAGAACGGATGGCCTCTTTCTTACCACTAGTCCGAGAACTCAACGGAGAATATGACCCGCAAGCAATAGCTGCAGCAGCCTTACAGATGATCTATGATCAAAACTGTCCAAGTTGGATGCAGACTGACTGGGAAGTACCTTCAGGGACAAGTTTACCAAAACCTCAAACTCAACCCGTCACTAAGCGCAAGTTTAACCCTAATACTGAGGGCAGCAGCGCTCCTTCTGGTCGTATCATATCCAGAAAACCTGTCACCCAAAACCCCAACTAGCATCATCAAGTAAGAGATTGGAACGACTTTTCCCAAGGGAAGAGTCGTTTCTAGTTAGATTGTTTTAAGTATCTCTTGAGTTTTTTGATACATTCTCTCGTTATTTTGGGAAAGAAACAGATCAGACGCTTTGAGAAGATCTTGCTTAGCTTGCTCTTGATTATTTAAACGATTATGCGTAATTGCCCGATTGAGATAAGCATAGGCATTGACCGGATTCAATTTAATTGCTTGAGTATAGTCTTCTAGAGCAGCTTGTGGTTGATTAGAATCATCTAGAGCATTTCCTCTATTGACATAAAAGTTATCTCGCTCAGGCGCTAAGCTAATAGCCATATCATAATCCGATAGAGCTAAATCTTTTTTACCCTGACCATAAAAAAGATTGGCTCGATTATAGTAGGCAGAAGCATAATTTGGATCTATGGTCAGACAACGATTATAATCCTCAATAGCACCTTCTGTATCACCTATCCTAGTCCTTGTAACAGCCCGATTATAGTAAGCACTCTCACTCTCTGGGGAAAATTCAAGAGCTTTGGTATAGTCCTCTAAAGCTCCCTGAGAATCACCTGCATCATCCCTAGCATTGGCTCTGTTAATATAAGCTAGGGAATTTGTATAATCGAGAACTAATGCTTGATTAAAATCATTGATCGCCCCCTGATAATCTTTTTGTTGATACTTACTCAGTCCTCTATCAATATAGTCCTGCGCAGTCAATTCTTGATCTATCTCAGAGGCACTTTGAAGCCAATGCACTGCAGATGCTGATTGAACGGGAATAGCTACAGTAAAAATTGTTATTCCATAGATAAAAGAAAAGAGTGTGTGATGAAAAGTCATTTTGATTTAAGTGTTATCTTAAGAACTATCTAGATTATTATTCACTATTAATGCCTCAAATGCCTTAAAACAGAAAAATTTACTTACCCCTTCTCTTAGTTACGAATTTTTAATATTAAGCTTATCTGTGCCAGATCCAAATGAATGTTGCTTACTGATGGACTCTTTCTAGACCATAGACGGTGTGAGCGCCGCGCTTTTTTAAACCTCTATAAATCTCACAGTGAACAAGACCCTGAACGAGGTTTTTTACTAAAACTACGTCAAGAGAGTGTTAATCATCTTGCCTATGTTTTAGAGCATTTTTATCCTCACGCCATTCAACCTACTTCTAAGCATCAAGACTTTTATCTTAGATCTGTAGAAACCGAAACGCTAATGAAGGAGGGTCTAGATTGTATTCATAATGGGGCGCTTCTTTTTGAGGAGCCTTCGAGAGGAGTTACTTTGTTAGGAAACCCCCATCTTTTAATCAAAACTGCGGGAAAATCTCGTTTTGGAGATTGGGCTTATTTCCCTATTAATATTCAATTGGGTCGTCGTCCTAAACCTGAATATAAATTAATAGCCAGTTTCCATGCTTATCTATTGACAAAAGTACAGGGGTCAAGGGCAGACTACGCTCAGATGATTTTGCGCCGTCATAACCTGTATACTGTCTATTTGACTGACTGGATGCCTCGTTTAGAAAAGGCTTTAGCGCAATGTTTAACCCTCTTACTTGTGAGTTCCGAACCGGAAGTTTTTATCTCACGTCAGCGTTGTAGTCTCTGCCATTGGTATAGTCACTGTTATACGGTTGCACAAGCAGAACAGCACCTCTCTTTAGTCCCCGGTGTCACCCCTAGTCGTTATCAGTCCTTACAGTCTCTTGGGATATCTACTCTAGCTTCTTTAGCAGATGCTTCTCCATCTCTGCTTAATCCTGTTTTGGGTTTTGAGACTGTTTCTGGATTACAATTACAAGCTCAATCTATTTTAGAAAAACGTGCTTTGATCAAGTCTAATTATTTCCATCCTCAACTGATTACCGCACCTTGGGAATTTTACTTTGATATCGAAGCAGAACCGGAATTAGATGTAGAATACCTTTTGGGTGTATTACTTATTAATACTAAAACTAAAGAGCAGCGTTATTATGCTTTATTTGCTGAACAACCAGAACAAGAAGCCCTGATCTGGTCAGAATTCTTAGAAATAATTAATCAGTTTCCTACAGCCCCAATCTTTCACTATTCAGAATATGAAGTTGAAACCATTAAAAAACTAGCTCATCGTTATCTTACCCCAACTTGCTTATTAGAATCTCTCCTCAATCGTTTTGTAGATCTTCATTATCAAGTGACCCATTCTGTGATTATGCCTGTTGAAAGTTATTCTCTCAAATCTTTGGGTAATTGGTTAGGTTTTTATTGGCGAGATCCTGGTATTAGTGGTGACCAGTGTGTCTGTTGGTATGATAATTGGCTCAAAACGGGTGAGCGTAGTTTTATTGATTCTATCTTACGCTATAACGAAGATGATTGCCAGGCAACTTATCGGCTTAAACAGTGGTTATTGGAGTTCTTAACTGCTGTAAAAAACTAAATCTTTCTATTGCTTCGCTTACCTTTTCTACTAAATCAGGTGATTCTGCATCATACCATTGAATAGTTGAATCATTCCTAAACCAAGTTCTCTGACGTTTAGCAAATTGACTTGTATGTAAAATAATCTCTTCTATTGCTGATTCTAAAGAGATTTCTCCCCCTAAATATTGCTTAATCTCTGCATAACCCAAGGTTTCTAATAGTGGCAGATCTTGCCCATATTTATCTATTAATTGTTTGACTTCTTCTACTAATCCTAAAGAGATCATTTCTTCAGTACGATACTTGAGTCTTTGCCTTAAATTTTCAGCACCACAATCTAACCCTATTTGTAAAATAGAATAATCAGGTGGAGATTCTCCTTGCTGCTCGGAAATAGTTCTTCCTGTGACATAATAGACTTCTAAAGCGCGTAATGTTCTGACTTGATCGTTAGCATGAATTTTACTAGCTGCTATTGGATCTAGTTTCTGCAAAAACTTATATAGTTGCTCTTGTCCCAAAGATTGTAATTGCTTTCTTAATTCAAGTTGTGGAGATACTTTCGGTATTTTTAATCCTCTTGTAATAGACTTAATATACAGTCCCGTTCCTCCTACTAAAAGTAAAGGAAAATGAGAAGTATTTTCAATAATCTGATTGACATATTCTTGATATTGTGCTAGGGTAACGCTCTCTGTAGGATGACAAATATCAATTAGAAAATGTGGGACTCTTTCTAAATCATTTCTACTTGGTTTTGCTGTTCCTAGATCAAATTCTCGATAAATCTGACGAGAATCAGCACTGATAATCACTGTATTTAAACGCTCAGCTAAACTTACGCCTAAACTAGATTTTCCTGTACCTGTTGCTCCACAAATAACAATAATTGATTTATTCACTGCTCAGTTAAATTAATTAGTTCAGTTTTAACCATTCCTTTTTGTAATTCTCGTATCAGATAATCAGCTTGATGTCTATAGAGAGAAACTGGTAAAGTTTGAGGAACATTACTCATTGCATCTCTAGCTACTTGTAAATTACAGCCAGAAATCCGAGCAATAGTATTAGCCCCTTCAAACATAAAGTCACTAAAAATAACTTGAATAATTCTTACAGACCAACAGCGAGAACTAACTTGAATTGTGCCTTGTTCAATTGCGCGAAGACCGCTAGTAGTTGCTAAAATCACAATGCGATCCCCAGCTTGCAACCGAATATCATCAGAAGGCATTAATAAGGGATTTTCATAGTTTTTTTGATATGAAATTACGACTACATTGTAACCATAAGCAAATTCTGATATGAGTAACCCATTCAGAGTATCTTCAGGTACTATTGTATATTCAGTTACTAGAATAGTTGTGTTATCTTGACGAAATAAACTCAGAATATTTTCACCAAAAGCAGCCCCAGAAAAAGCTTCTGCAGCTACTGCATAAGTGTTAATAACGTGAACATTTTCTAATAAACCCTTTAAGCGTGAACTTAGTCCATCATTACTAACCCCGATAACTAAGCGAGTTTGGGGATTAATGCTTCTGGCCATAAGGGCGATTTCTAAGTTCAGCATCTCACTATCAGTTGTCAAGATTACACTTCTAGCAGACTTCAAATTAACTTTATTTAAAGCATCTTTGAAATTTCCTACAACTAGAGGTACATTAGGCAGAATACTCTGATCAACATCTCCCTTTAAACTAATTGCTACTAAAGACTGTTTAACCTCTTGTAAAAAGGCCGCTACTCCTTGTCCTATTCGTGCTAACCCAACTACTATTAAATGTCCTTCTTGAGGAATAGCTGGGCGACTACTATTTAAGTCAAACTTAGCAGCTAAGAGTATTTCAGTCAAAGAGGCATATAAGATACCCACAAAGACCGTACCAACAACAGTTAGAAGTAAGGAAAAGAACTGTAACCAACCAGGAATATTACTATCTGCCTTAAATTGACCAAATAAGTCCCCGTAGCCACCGAGTAAGAGAATAATAGTTGCATAAAAAGCATGGAGTATCGTAGTTTCTGGATAATAAGAACTAAACAAAATTGTTCCGAATATCAGCAAAACTATGACTGTTAAGCCACAAATTGCCGCAATACTGCGAAACTGCTTAAGAAATTCAAATTGTTTAAAGTTCTTAATTTCTAATTGACAACGAGCAATAAAAGGCTGCAAAAAAGAGCGCCATTGAGCATATCGCCAGCGTAGGGGGCTAGTTTTGCGAACTGGAATATGAGAGATTGTTTCAACTAATTCAATATAGATTAGAGTATCTCCAGGCTTAATTTGAGCACTTGTTTCCCAATCATGAAAAGGTTGTTTTGATAGAGTGGGATCTGGAATATGAGATAAAATACGTCTTCTTTTGGTATTTAATTCATGAAGTAAGTATCTTTTGCACCAAGGATCATCAGAGTTGATTTGGCGTTTGATGACTTTTAATTGTTCTCCATCTAGAGAAAAAAGACCAATAGTATCATCTTCTAGGCCAGCTAAAGCAAAAGCAGTAGTTGCAAGTAGCGTTACAGAACTAGCAAAGAAATTGCCTAATTGTTCTCCCAATAATTGATTTAAATTTTCTCGACTTGAACGAAGAACAAGACGAATTGTGGGATTAAGTTGACGCACTGTTAAGGCAGTCTGTGCATTTACTTCTTCATCACTAGTGACTAACAATATGGCGCTACACTGCTTAATTTTAGCCTGTTCTAAAATGTCATCTTCACGACAGTCACCAATGATTAATTGATCTAATAGTCGAGGTAATCCAGAAATTTCCCAAGTTTTAGGAAGTTCTTTTTCAATAGCAACAACGCTCACACCAAATTTTTTGAGAGCAGTTACACAATGCTGTCCCAAACTGCCTAAACCGCAGACCACAAAGTGAGCCGCTTCTTGATTAGTTTGTTCTGATGTTTGCTCATTCATAAAGTCTCAATTTTTTGATTAACTGACTCTTTGCTTAACATCTCTTGTATCAGTCTTGGGTAAAGGAGCAGAAAATAAAACCACCAGAGAAGAATGAGAAGAGACAATCCTAGTACAATCCAGAGGGTTTTTGTTAACAACCAGCTTCCAGCGATCAGCAAAACTCCGGTCAGTAAAATAGACCAAGGCTGACACCACCACGGCTTATAATTCCAAATGTTAACGGGTTTTGGAGAATTCAATGTTGCTCCTACTCATCATATTTATCTATAGTGTCAATTATAATTTGTGTCTGTTATCATCAAGACGAATGCTTTAGGCAATATCTCAGGAAAATAAGGCGAATTGGAAGAAGGATTATTAAATGATTGAAGTTGAACATCTCAATAAAATTTATGGTTCTACGGTTGCTCTCTCTGATGTCCATTTTTCGGTAGAAGATGGAGAGATCTTAGGTTTTTTGGGTCCTAATGGAGCCGGAAAAACTACAACAATGCGTATTTTAGCTGGCTACATTCCAGCGACATCAGGAACCGCCCGTGTAGCAGGTTATGATGTCCATAAGGAGTCTATGCAGGTGCGTCGTCATATTGGTTATTTACCAGAAAATCCCCCTCTCTATTTAGATATGACAGTAGAGGATTATCTGTACTTTGTTTCTAATATTAAGGGCATTGCAGCCAGAGAGCGAAAGGCCGCTGTACAGAAAGCCCTACAACGCTGTCAGCTAGAAGATAAGGCTAGTGTGATTATTGGTAAGCTTTCTAAAGGATATCGACAAAGGGTAGGGCTAGCGCAAGCTATTGTTCACTCTCCTAAGGTGATAATTTTAGATGAACCAACTGTCGGACTTGATCCTCAACAAATTATCGAAGTTCGTCATTTAATTAAAAGTTTAGGCGGTGAACATACGATCATTCTCTCTTCTCATATTTTACCTGAAGTGAGTATGATTTGTGATCGGGTAACTATTATTAATCAAGGTTCTGTAGTCACCACAGACACTCCTGATCATTTGATGTCTGAACTGGTCTCAACTACTCTCTATAATCTAGAAATAGAAGGCAATATTCAGCCAATTATACCTCTTTTAGAAAGTCTTGACGGTGTGGCTAAAATTGAGATTATTTCTGATGACTCTAGTGGTTCTCATTCTATTTTACAGGTGAGCGCTTCAGATAATCGAGAAGATTTAGGTAAAGATTTAGCTCAGCTTGTAGTTACTTCTGGACTTGGTTTATATGAGATGCGTCGTAGTCGTCCAACCCTAGAAGAGGTCTTTTTAAAATTGACAACCCAAGAGTCTATTATTGAGGAAAAATGATCTTTTTAAACAATCTATTTGCTATCTTTCAGAAAGAGTTACAGAGTTACTTATATTCTCCTTTTTTCTACATTATTGCTGCTTTTTTCTGGTTAGTTTCTGGTTTCTTTTTCACTTATATTTTAGGAAACCTGATCCAAAACGTTGCCCAAGTTGAACAGCAGGGTATTCTTTCATCTGGTATAGATGTTGCTTCTGAGTTTCTCAATGCCTATTTTAATGTCATTATTTCTTTATTCTTAGTCCTACTACCTGCTTTATCGATGGGACTTTATACAGAAGAAAGAAAGAGAGGAACTCTAGAATTATTAGCTACTTCTCCTATTGCTAATTGGTTAGTTGCTTTAGGTAAATTATTAGCTGTTGTTTGTGTTTTTATTTTCTTATGGTCACCGCTTATGGCTTATCAGGCGATTGCTTTTTCTGCTGCTGCCCCCCCTCTACAACCTGCCATAGTCTTACTAGCTAATGCTGGACTAATTTTACTTTCTACAGCTATTTTATCTCTGGGAATGTTTATCTCTTCCTTAACAGATAATTCCCTCTTTTCTTATATTTTAACCTTTATTCTGGTTGTCTTTTTCTGGAGTTTAGATGTTATTTCTAATAATGTAGGGGGTGTCTTTAGTGAAATATTATCTTATCTTTCTCTTTTTAAAAACTATAGTCCTTTCTTAAGAGGGGTCTTGAAAACAGAAACTCTTTGTCTTTTTATGAGTTATATTGTTTTAGGAATCTTTTTGACTACTCAATCAATAGAAGCTTTAAGATTTCAAAAGAGTTAACGGGTAATAGCAATTCCCTAACCCCTCTCCCCCAGGGCTGTTTCATTTAAACTAAACATAACACATTTTTTTGTCTACATGAAATAGCCTAAACCTATTTTTTTGAGACATTTGAACATATTTAATTACATTATTGTTTAACAAGAGTTGCCAATAATAAATACTTATTAAAAAGTTTTATAAACTTTGATGGACAAGCACTACAAAATTGACTACATTCAGATTAGTCTCTATAATCTATTGATTTATATTATTCTTATGGTAGTTTTATGCTAAAAGAATCATTAGTCTGTCCCATTTATTAGCTAACCACCTTTTTCCTTCTGTTATGGAGATAAAGCCTCGACTTCTGAAAAGATTCATTCCTATTGTTTGGAGAATTGACATATTGGTAGCTGGATTAAAGTCTTTAATCTGACTTTTATCTTCTCCTAAAATTACATCTTTTACCCAATGTAGTTGATTCTCAATAGTCCAATGTCCTCTAATAATTTTATTGAATATATAGCGCATCTTTTTTAAGATTACTAATATAATAAACTATCTCTTTATAAGATTTTTTTCCTCTTTCTCCACTCCTAGTTACTTGAATAACACTTTGGAGGC
Source organism: Chroococcales cyanobacterium PMM_0086 (assembly GCA_949127655.1). Lineage (GTDB taxonomy): Bacteria > Cyanobacteriota > Cyanobacteriia > Cyanobacteriales > Microcystaceae > CAISPN01. The sequence goes on from CASBQB010000235.1 coordinate 9,641, forward strand.
TTTCCCATTCTTTTTTGTTATTTTCAATAAATTCAAAAACCGCTACCTTTCTTTTGATTTTTCTTCCATGACTAATATCTTTTTCTAAGGACTCACTTAAAATATTCGACTCATTTTGACTGATTATTTCTAAATGATTATAAAGATTTGGTTGATTCTTTTTTACGGCTATCACATAATCATTATTTGACTCAACTAAACAACGTATAGTCTGTCTTTGACACTGTAAAGAATCACCTGTAAATACTTTATTTTTTAGTCCGCAATCCCTTATTATATCTTGAACAGCGGCAATTTCCGAGCCTGTTTTATTCTCGATTTGTTTCAGGTGTAAAACCAGACCTGTTTCTTGACTAAATAATGAGATAAATTTGACAAAGTTTTGAGATTTATCGTGAGGATTAACTAATGTATTTTGGCTCTCCATATTAAACAGTGATAAGGTTTTCTTATAAATAAAATATATTTTGATCAACAAAAAAGCCAAATTGCTTATAAAACAAGACTCTAAGCCAAATGTGAGTCTGTAATTGAATAGAGAAAAAGCTGTCAATGTTCAATAAAATAGTAAAATAGGGGGTGGTAATGTTTCAGATCTGTTGAAAGCTTATGACTTAAACATTATAATGGGATATATCAAATCTGATATTTAGATATTTCTCTCATGACTGTTTGGTTTCAAGTTAAATGCCCACACTG
>CASBQB010000236.1 GCA_949127655.1 Chroococcales cyanobacterium PMM_0086
TGATAGTCTCCATCTAGATCTTCTGAGACTTCTTTAATTGTTGTGTGAATTACTAGTCTAAGGTCTTTTTCTGTCTTAGATAGAGTTGTGTTTTTTTTGCTCTTTTGATGGCTTACCTGACTATAATCTTGTACCAAACGCCAGATCCTATTTAAAAAGCGATATTGTCCTTCAACATCTGCCCCATCCCATTCTAAATCTTTTTCTGGAGGAGCTTTAAAAAGGATGAACATTCGAGCAGTATCCGCTCCATATTTGGTCAGGACTTCTTTGGGTTCCACCCCGTTATACTTAGATTTTGACATCTTTTCATAGAAGACCTCTAAAGAACCACTAGAAATAAGCTTTTTGGCCTCTTCTGAATTAATCTCACTAGCAGCAATATACTTACCCGTTTTTGGGTTTTTATAGGTCATTCCCTGCACCATTCCCTGCGTTAAAAGGCGTTTAAATGGCTCAGAAAAGTTCAATAATTGGCGATCTCGTAAAACTTTAGTAAAGAAGCGAGAGTACAATAAGTGTAATATAGCGTGTTCTATGCCACCTACATATTGATCCACTGGTAACCAGTCATTGACTCTCTCTAAGTCAAAGGGTTGATTTTCATTTTGAGCATCACTGAAACGCAGAAAATACCAAGATGAATCAATAAAAGTATCCATAGTATCAGTTTCTCGTCTAGCTAAAGTACCACAAGACGGACAAGGTACCTTGATCCAGTCCTCTAGTTTAGCTAAAAGAGAGGCCCCGCGCCCTGTAAATTCTACTTGCTCGCTTAGCATTACTGGTAATTGTTCAGTAGGTACGGGAACTGTACCACATTGAGGACAATGAATAATCGGAATAGGTGCCCCCCAATAGCGTTGACGTGAGATTAACCAATCTCTCAGTCTATACTGGACTCTAGCGGTGCCATAGCCTTCAAGTTGAGCCTTTTCAATTATGGCTCCTTGAGCAGCTATTGAAGACATTCCGGTAAAAGGTCCTGACTCTACTAAGATACCTGGTTGGGTGTAGGCTGTTTGTAGGGGAGTTATTTGGGACTCTTGAGCTACTATAACCACCTTAAGTGGTAGATCATGGTTTTGAGCAAATTGAAAATCTCTTGTATCATGGGCTGGTACTCCCATCACCGCGCCAGTACCATACTCATAGAGAACATAGTCAGCAATCAAAACAGGAATTGTTTCTCCTGTAAAAGGGTTAATCGCCTCTGAACCAGTTCTGACACCTTTTTTGGGTCTATCTTCATTTGTCCTTTCTAATTCACTGGTCTTTTTAACCTCAGTAATAAAAGCTTCTACAGTCTCTCTTTGCTCGGTCGTAGTCAGTTGAGAGGTCAAAGGATGTTCAGGAGCTAGAACAAGATAACTGACCCCATAAACAGTATCGGGACGTGTTGTAAAAACAGCAATTTTTTCTGAAGACCCAACAAGAGGAAACTCTAAATAAGCCCCGACAGATTTACCTATCCAGTTCCTTTGCATTGTCTTGACTCTTTCTGGCCAATCTGTTAAAAGATCTAAATCTTGTAAAAGTTCTTCAGCATAGTCAGTAATCTTTAAAAACCACTGACGCAGCAGTCTGCGTTCAACAAGAGCACCAGAACGCCAAGAACGTCCCTCACTATCAACCTGTTCATTAGCTAAAACAGTTTGATCAATGGGGTCCCAGTTAACAGATGCTTCCTTTTGATAAGCTAAACCTGCTTGATAGAATTGTAAAAAAAGCCACTGTGTCCACTTGTAGTAATTGGGAGAACAGGTAGCAACTTCACAACTCCAGTCAATAGAAAGGCCTAATTGCTGTAGAGTCTCCTTCATTTGATCAATATTTTGATAAGTCCATTTAGCAGGAGAGATACCTCTTTCGATAGCCGCATTTTCTGCAGGTAGTCCGAAAGCATCCCAACCCATCGGATGTAATACCCGATAACCTTGCATTCTCTTAACTCTGGCAATAATATCAGTAATGACATAGTTCCGCACATGACCCATATGCAGGTTCCCTGAAGGATAGGGAAACATAGAGAGAGCATAAAATTTAGGACGGTTCATCTCTACTAATTCTTGGCTGCTACTAGTCTTCCCCCAAGTCTCTTGCCATTTTTGTTCAATCTCTAACGGTTTATATTGGCGCTCCACTGAGAAAACTCCACTGCAGTTCAAGTATTATTCTGACAGATGATTGACCTGATGGGTGAACTTCCAGTTTCTTATGCAATTTTGGCAAGAAGTCTTGATCTTTTTGGCAGGTTAAGATATTGTATAATGATCGTGAAAACTTTATAAAGATTTGTGCAACAATTGCCAATAAGGTCTTTTTTAGAGATGAGAGCTAAAAATTGAGAAACTGGTTCATCATTAACAGTTTTATTTGATGGAGACAGATAAAAATAGATAAGGAGTAATCATTGCTTCTTAAAATCTTTAATTCTCCTAAAAGATAACACCGGAAGAAGCCTTGTTTCTTAGATACTTGTCCCTACTTATCAAAAATCGCCATCTTTTTCTAGTTTTGTAAAGAACACTCCAGGCAGCCTTGACTATGTTAGAACTGAAAACTCAACCGCCTAACCCCAAAAACCCACAAAGCATGAAAACGGCTATTTTAGTAATTGGGGGTGCAGAAGATAAGGTGAATCTCCGAGAAATACTAAGCACCTTTTGGTCTCGTTCGGGCGGTAGTGAGTCAGTCATAGCAATTGTTCCGTCAGCTTCAAGAGAACCCGCCGTCTTGGGCGAACGCTATCAAACCATTTTTAACGAAATGGGGTCAAAAGAGATCAGGGTTTTGGATATCCGAGATCGCGCTCAAGGAGAAGACGCAGAATTCAAAGAGTATATAGAAACCTGTACAGGAGTCTTTTTAACAGGAGGAGATCAACTTCGTTTGTGCGGGTTATTAGCTGATACCAGTCTAATAGAGCGCATTCGTCAACGTGTACAATTGGGAGAACTAACCTTAGCTGGAACTAGTGCAGGGGCAGCTGTGATGGGACACTATATGATAGCAGGAGGCGGCAGTGCTGAATCACCTAATCGCTCCTTAGTAGATATGGCAATTGGTTTTGGCATGATCCCTGAAGTCATTGTGGATCAGCACTTTCACAATCGTAACCGCATGGCCCGTCTCCTAAGTGCTGTTTGTGCATATCCTGAACGCTTAGCTATCGGGATAGATGAGGATACCTGTGCTCTTTTTGAAAAAGATGGCATTATTCGAGTTCTAGGTAAAGGAACAGTGACTTTTGTCGATGCCAGTGAAATGTCCTATACAAACCGCACTGAAGTAGGAACAGATGAACCCCTCAGTTTACATAACCTGAAACTTCATATTCTCTCAAGCGGCGATATTTACCATACAAGTAAGTATTGCGCTCTGCCAAAAAACATCTAAAGAAAGCACCTGGAAATGTCCAGAATAAACAGTTAATTGAGCGTTAAACAAACGATAATAATGAATTGCTGATTTGTACTGCCAAGTTCGCATAGTCACAAAAATTTATGAAGATTCTCAAAACTCAGACCCTGCGCGGACCAAACTACTGGAGTATAAGACGAGCCAAATTAATTATCATGCGTCTTGACTTAGAAGACTTAGCCCAGAGGCCAAGCAGCGACATAGCGGGCTTCAGTGAAGGGCTAGTCAGACTTTTACCTATTTTAGAAGAACACTTCTGCTCACCTGGTTATCGGGGTGGGTTTATAGAAAGACTGAAAACAGGTACTTATATGGGGCATATAATAGAACATATTGCCCTAGCCTTACAGGAAATGGTCGGACTGAATGTCGGCTTTGGCAGAACTAGAGAGACCTCTACAGAAGGCGTGTATAATATAGTATACGAGTATATAGATGAACAGGCAGGACGTTATGCAGGAAGAGCGGCAGTTCGGCTCTGTAGAGCCTTAGCTGATACAGGCAATTACTCTAAAAAAGAATTAGAACAAGACTTAGAAGATATCCAAGAACTCTACCTAAACTCTTCATTAGGTCCAAGTACTGAAACAATCGTGCAAGAAGCAGAAGCACGGAAGATACCCTGGACAGTACTGAGTGCTAGAGCAATGGTTCAATTAGGCTATGGAGCCAATCAGAAACGCCTTCAAGCAACTCTGAGCCAAAATTCTGGCATTCTAGGAGTAGAACTAGCTTGCGATAAAGAAGGAACCAAAACAATCCTCAAAGAAGCAGGCATACCTGTACCGCGTGGCACACTCATTCAATATTCAGACGAACTAGAAGAAACAATAGAAGAAGTAGGCGGCTACCCAATTGTGACCAAACCGCTAGATGGCAATCATGGTAGAGGCATCACAATCAATATTACATCCTTTGAAGATGCCCTCGAAGCCTATCAACTAGCTAGTGCAGCCTCAAAAACTCGCTCAGTGATTGTAGAGCGCTATTACCAAGGAAGTGATCACCGCGTCCTAGTCATCAATGGGAAGGTGGTAGCAGTCTCAGAGCGAGTTCCTGCTCATGTTATAGGTAATGGAAAATCAACAATCGAAGAATTAATAGAAGAGACCAACGAAGATCCCAATAGAGGCGAAGGACATGACAATGTTCTGACCAAAATCAGTCTTGATCGCACCGCTTTAAGCGTTCTGGATAGTCAAGGCTACCGTCTAGATAGTGTTTTACCGAAAGGAGAAAGAGTCTATCTAAGAGCTACCGCTAATCTGAGTACAGGTGGAATAGCCATAGATCGTACCGATGATATTCATCCAGAAAACGTCTGGATTGCCGAAAGAGCAGCCAAATTAATCGGACTAGATATTGCTGGAATTGACATTGTAACACCCGATATTACAAGACCACTGCGCGAAGTAGATGGAGTAATTGTAGAGGTCAATGCTGCGCCAGGCTTTCGGATGCACGTTGCCCCTAGTAAAGGGAAACCGCGAAACGTAGCGGCTCCAGTAATGGATATGCTCTTTCCAGAAGGAACATCACCTCGCATTCCCATCATTGCCATCACGGGAACCAACGGGAAAACCACCACAACCCGTTTAACAGCCCATATTTTCCGCCAAACCAAAAAAATAGTCGGCTATACAACAACAGACGGAATCTACTTAGATCAATATCTAGTCGAACAAGGAGACAATACAGGCCCACAAAGTGCCAGTCTCATTCTCAAAGACCCAACAGTAGAAATAGCAGTCTTAGAATCAGCAAGAGGCGGCATACTCAGAGCAGGACTAGCTTTTGATCAATGTGATGTAGGGGTAGTCTTAAACGTAGCAGCAGATCACCTGGGACTAGGCGATATAGACACCATTGAACAGATGGCTAAAGTAAAATCAGTTGTAGCCGAAACAGTCTCACCGAGTGGTTATGCGGTACTAAATGCAGATGATCCTCTAGTCTCGGCTATGGCAGAAAAAGTTAAGGGGAAAGTAGCCTTCTTCTCCCTAGATGTCAATAACCCACTAATTCAAGAACATCTCCAACAAAACGGTTTAGCAGCTATCTACGCTCAAGGAACTCTCTCAATTTGGCAGGGTTACAAAGAGTACCCAATTGAGTCAGCCATCAATATACCAGCAACGATGAAGGGAATGGCCCCCTTTATGATAGCTAATGCCCTAGCAGCCTCTTTAGCAGCCTACGCTCAAGGGTTAGATCTAGAGACAATTAAAAAAGGTCTCACCAGTTTCAAACTCTCAGATGAACAAACGCCTGGCAGGATGAACCTCTTTAATATGGGATCTCATCATGTCTTATTAGATTATGCCCATAATCCGGCTGGCTATCAAGCTATTGGCGGGTTTGTCGGCAACTGGTCAGGTGAAAAATTCGGGATAGTAGGGGGACCTGGAGATCGTCGGGACGAAGACTTAATGGAATTAGGACGACTCTCAGCCGGAATGTTTAACCACATCATTGTCAAGGAAGACCATGATAAAAGAGGCAGAGAAAGCGGAGAGGTAGCAGAGCTAATTGTTAAGGGTCTTCTCAAGGCCAACCCACAAGCTGACTATCAAATCATCCTAGATGAAACAGAAGCACTAGAAATAGCCTTAACTAAGATAGAAAAGGATGGTCTGGTCGTGATTTTTCCTGAAAGTGTCGGTGCAGTAATCTCACTACTCAAACAAAAGCCTACTTACATCCCTGAAAACTAACCAAAAACTAAAAATTTGTGTATCATAGTTAACTGATTATTAAATCAGCGATTAGGAACAAAGAACATGGTCACTGAAATATTAGAAAAACGTGCAGTAGAAACGATTCGCAAACCAGCCCCCCGTTATCGAGTGTTGCTACATAATGATGACTTTAATAGCATGGAGCACGTTGTAATGACACTCATGCAGACTATTGCGGGGATGACCCAACCTCAAGCAGTTGATATAATGATGGAGGCTCATACTAATGGGCTAGCACTAGTCATTACTTGCGCCTTAGAACACGCTGAATTTTATTGTGAAACTCTCAAAAGACATGGACTAGGCAGCAGTATTGAACCAGACGAATAAAGAATATATTGAAAGTTAATCTCAAAGTTATTGCTAATCTTTCCA
>CASBQB010000237.1 GCA_949127655.1 Chroococcales cyanobacterium PMM_0086
TACTTAGCTCAACAAACAAAGGCCACCATTAATAGAGATTATCTAGCTTCCTTTTTAATGTTTCCCTATGCCTTTACAGAACTCACCACAGAACAAACAGCTTATGAAAAGATTTATCGAATTTTACCAGGAAATTTAGTTCAAATCAACACTGATCAATCAGTTAAAAAATTAAACACTTGGAACCCGCTAGAAAAGCTTAAGCCTCTAGAAAATATCACCACTCAGGCAGCAGGAGAGCAATTTCGAGAAATATTGACTCAAGCCATTCAAGAACGGCTCAATTTTGGCAAAGCGGCTTCTCATTTATCTGGTGGTATGGATAGCTCATCTGTGGTTTGTCTAGGCAAAAATTTATTACCTCAAGGAAAGTTAACCACCCTTTCTTTAGTCTATGAACTGCGAAGCTTAAGTAAAGAAACAGACTATATTAATTATGTTCTTGATCAGGGTGGAGCAATTGATCCCTATTTGATTAAGGCAGATAATTACTTAGATTTTCAATGGTCTAAAATACCCGAACACGATGAACCATATGCTGGCCTATTTCATTTAGGAATGGAAACAGCCATCATTGATCTAGCTTCTTCTTTAGGGATAACTACTATTTGTACTGGTGGTGGTGCAGAACTGGTTGCTGAAGGTAATCGCTATCATTTAGCTGATTTAGTCCACCAAGGAAAGTTAACTCAAGCCTTATCTCTCTCTCAAGAATGGGCAACAGCTAAAAATCAAAGTCTTTGGTCAGTCCTCTGGGAATACGCTCTAATACCTCTGATCCCACCCTTTTTAAAAGAAGGAATTTTAACTCTTTGGCGAGGAGGTTATGGAACTTGGCCAAAGTTAGGACAGTTTAGTATTCCACCTTGGATAAAACCGGAATTTGCTCAAAAATATAAGCTGCAGCAGAAAGCCTGGGCAACTCTCAGCCGAACTAGTACTTATCCGGTTGAAGATTCCTTTAATCTGCTTGGACTACAGGCGATAGCTGGCAATTGGGCTGCTTGGCATTTGGCCGCCCCGCTCAACATTCACATAGCACAACCCTTTCTTGAGCCTCGTCTAGTGGTCTATTGCTTAAGTTTGCCTAGGTCAATACGAGAAGTTCCTGGCCTGCCCAAACCTTTACTACAGGAAGCCATGCAGGATATCTTGCCAGAAGCTATTCTTAAAAGACGATATAAGGGGAATTTTAATGAGGTTTATTGGAAAGGACTCGCTCAACATTTACCCCAATTAGAAGAAATGGTTCGTAAATCCTCCATTGATGAGTTAGATATCTTCGATAAATCTCAACTAATTGAAGCGATGCGAGAACACGCGGTTGGCATTGGGGATATTCCCAGTGGTAGTCGTATCAGCAGTTCGCTCTCCTTAATTGCTTGGTTCGATCAAGGACAAATTTTCCACTGAGTGCCATTAAAACACATTAACGAGAAACCCTAACTATCCTAGCCAAAAGACCAACCTGAGCTAATTTTTTGACACTTTGTTGCGCTTGGGATGGCTTTTCAAATAATCCTGCTTGAATGAAACCTTCTTTTCGCCGTATAAAAGCGCGTGATTCTACTTTTTTTACCCTCATTAAGAGCCTAGAACAGTCTCCAGGTACTTCCACCCTATAATAGGGAGTGTAGGTTTTTTTATAAACTGTTTTTTGAGGGTTAGGCGGTAAAGTGTATCTCTTCCGAGTTACCTTTTCTGGAGAATTAGATGGTACAGTGTAAATATATTCCTTAACTTTCGGTTTGGGTCTATTCTGAGTTATAGGAGGAGGAAGACGATTATCCGGTTCAGCAATTGCGATTAAACTCTCTAGATTCCAGTAAATAAGTAGTATAAAAAATATAGGCTTAAACATAGCAACTAAAGAAATTAGGAGTCACCACAAGTGAAAACCTCCCCATATAAAAGCTACAGGGAGGCTTAACTTAGTTTATTTTCTCTTAAAGATCTCCACCTCGGAAAGCTAAAACAAAAACTACTACAGGTCCGGCAATCATAATTAAGGCGACAAAGGTTAATTGAAAAATCGGTTCTAAATTCAGAGCAGCTAATAATTCCATAAGTTCTCCTTTCTAAATTCACTCATCTGAAAATCTAAAATCAACAAAATCTCTGTCTATGATACTGGCAAAGTTATCCTCTTTCTCAGCTATTATACAAAACTCAATAAACTTTTATTACTATGAGTAACTGGAAATGTATTAAGATGTGTGGTGCTTGCTGTCATTTAGACCCGGAAGAGCGTCCAGGGTTAGAAGAATATCTATCTCCTCTCGAGATGAAAATCTATCTAAGTTTAGTGGGGGAAGACGGTTGGTGTATTAACTTTGACCAGAATAGCCGCGAATGTAAGATTTATCAAGATCGTCCTCGCTTCTGTCGGGTGGAACCTGAGATCTTTGAGGGTATGTATGGGGTAGAAGCTAGAGAGTTTAATGATTTTGCGATTGACTGTTGTCATGAACAGATAGATGGAGTCTATGGAGAAGATAGTCTAGAGATGGAAAGCTATCAACAACAGGTAAGATGATCTTTAATTTAAAACGAATTTATCTAATGATCCTAAAGAGACGACGTTCATTAATATCTCCTCCTGGTGTGTAAGGATTTTGAACAGCAACTGGTTTGAGTTGATACTTTTGTTTTAAATTATTGAGTACTGTTTGAGATGGTCTGTACAAAAACAATTGATAATTATTATTAGCGGGTAATTCAGGGATGCTATTTTCAGGAACTAGCAAGAATCGCACATGGGGATTGAGAGAATGACTCATTGAAAGAAGAAAGGCTGAGTAAGCGTCGCTAACTAAAAGAGGACTTTTTGCAGGATTGATTATTTGGTTAGCCAGTTGACGGTCGAGATTAGCTTCTGCTTTGTTCCACCACAGTTCGGATCTGGTCATCATTAAACAAGATAAAACTCCTAGAGATAGAACAACAAAAAAGAAGACTTTTTCCCAGGGTCGTCTTGAAGGAGTGGGGGGGTCAATACTGCTACTAAAAAGATGGGCCACGGCAATTTGCACACCTAACCAAGAGGGCACCAAATACCTACCAACTAGAGAACTCCCACCAGCAGAGAGTAAATCTTTGAGCATCAAGACTAAAAAAGGGACTGCTATAGCGGTTAACAAAAATAACCAAACTGCTTTTTCAGTAGTACGATACAGGAAATAAAGAGCATAAGCTACTAGGCCAGCTAAAACAACCAAAATTACTGAATAGAGGATGAGAATTAACTTTGAGCTTTCTTCGCCTACGTTAAAATCGGCAAATAATAAGCCAATGTTGCGAACCCATCGAATTGCATAGAGAAATGGAGCCTTGATAATTGAGGGAACGTTTCCCTGGTTAGCCTTACTTATATTGGGCAGTAGTACCATGAGCCAGGGAATAAAACTAATAACTGAAAGGGTCAAGGAAATAGCAAAAGCTATGACTATTTTTGTGATGCGGAATCTTTCAATGATCAGAAGATAAATTCCCTGCCCAACTAATACAAGTATTGAAAACAAGTATGTATAGAGGGCTGCTACAGAAGAGAGGGCATAAAGAATCCAGCTGACCGGAGTTTGTAGACGGATAGCCCGCAATAGAGCTATATGTGAAAGTAAGATGGTTAAGCCCCAGAGAGCAATAGGACGGGCTTCTTGAGAATAGAGTACATGTAATGGTGATACGGCAACCAGGGCAACAGCTATCCAAGCGGTTGTTTTAACCTTAAATAACTCTCTAGAAAACCAATAGACACAAAATAGACTAAGCATTCCTACTACAGCCGAAAAACTTCTAGTTACTGCCACAGAATCCCCAAATAGCTGCACCCAAAAGCGGGTCAGCATGAAGTAAAGAGGGGTGAGTTGAGGTTCCTTTTTGGCAATTAGTTGAACGGTATCATTAACACTTTTGTCTAGGGCTGGATATTGATACTTTTGTAAATCTTGTGTACTAGTTAGGTGTCCTTTGATCTGTTGAGTGATTTCTGGGTCATCATAACCAGATAACTCTAAAGAGGTGTAAGTCTCGTCATACCAGTAAGGTCGTAAATCAAGGTTAGTAAAACGGCAAATTAAGCCTAAAACCAGCAGCACAATTGCTAGAAACTTTATCCATTTGAGCGATGAACTTTTACTTAATAGTTCCATATCTCTGTACTTCTAACCATCATCTTAATTTTTACTTAGTCTGGGTGACACGCCAACTGAGTTTTAGATTAATCCAAAAGTTCCAAACTGTGACAACTGCAATGGCCAGGAAGTTGGCTAGATAAGGATTAAGATGTAAACCATTAAAAAGGACATTTAACAGCAGAATTTTGAGAATTAGTCCCATCAGACAGATGATGTTGAACTTTAGTAATCGTTTAAGAACCTTGCCCCATTGCCGCTGCTTCCTAGAAACATCTCCAAAAGTCCAGATATCGTTCCACAAGAAGTTATTAAGAATCGCCAGTTGCCCTGCAAAAATAGCACTACGAGTCAGTCCAAGACCCAAGACCCCGTGCAGAAAATATAAGACACCCATATCTACAATCAGCCCGCTACATCCAACCATTACAAAACGGATAAAGCGACCAATCGGAAAGTCAAGTTTTCTTCTAATTCGTCCTAACCGACCTGTAGAAAACCTCAGTCTTAAAAGATGGTAAATATACTCTTGGTACTGCCTCCAGGTGACTTTGCTTTCTCCCTCTTCCCTTTCTTGGAAGGTGTAACCCGCTTCTGCAATTCGTTCAATATTCCCACGACCGAGCACTTCAATCAAAATCTTATAACCGAGAGGATTCATTTTTTGTCCAGCGATTGCGCTACGCCGTATCATAAAATAACCGCTCATTGGATCGGAAACTCGACTGATCACTCTTGGGAGAATTATTAAACCCAGGGTTTGAGCACCACGCGAGAGAAAGCGCCTGACTATACTCCAGTCGCTGACTCCACCCCCTTCAACATGGCGACTAGCGACAGCTAAATCTGCTCCTTGGTCAATCTGTGAGAGTAATTGTAATAAAACTTCTGGCGGGTGTTGCAGGTCTCCATCAATCACCCCTAAGACCTCCCCTCTAGCCGCCTGCCACCCCCTAATAACTGCTGTGGAAAGGCCGCGTTCTGTTTGACGACGCATGACTCTTAGGTGGGGATATTCCCGCATGAGGCCTTGAGCAATTTCCCAGGTCAAATCCCGACTATCATCATCTACAATAACTAGTTCATAACTATTCGGTAGAGCTTGATCTAGAAGACTTGTCAGTACCCGCACCATCTTTTCAATGTTGCCGCTCTCATTGTAGGTCGGAACTATTAAGGACAAGTGGATTGGCTCAGCTACTTGAAAACTCTGATTATTGTAGTTTCCATCTAGAATTTCGCCTGGAAGTCTAGACACTTCAAATGAACCCGAAGGAACCTCAAGCAGGGGTGGGTTTCCAGTGACCATATTATATAGGGGCGTTCAAGTAAATTACTTGACTATTTTGACTGCTAGAAGTTTTCTGGCAAGCACTTATGCGTACAATGATAACCCAAATCGTGTATAGTAATCTAAAGAAATTAGGGTTTTCAGTTGCTCAAGAAAGGTTTAAATATTTGGCTATAGTTTGCACATCTTTATCGCCACGCCCAGAAGAATTGATAATAATCCGAGGACTACCCTCTAAATGCGGACAGAGCGTATCTAAATAGGCAAAAGCGTGCGCAGTTTCTAAAGCAGGGATTATCCCTTCTAACTGAGAAACTCTTTGAAAAGCTGTCAGTGCTTCAGTATCGGTCACACTGTAATATTCAGCCCGACCGCTATCTTTAAGATAACTATGCTCTGGTCCTACTCCAGGGTAATCTAGTCCTGCACTGATTGAATGGGGTTCGATAACTTGTCCTTGA
>CASBQB010000238.1 GCA_949127655.1 Chroococcales cyanobacterium PMM_0086
AGACGTGTTTCATAGAGGTCAACTTGACAAGCTGGGTTAATTTCTAAAATACTGTTTTTGGCTGACTCAATTTTAGGTTTTCCTACCCAGGAAGTTCCATGAATGATTTGACGCTGTAAATTAGAGGTATCTACTATGTCAAAGTCTACTATTGCGATCCGGCCTATCCCTGCTGCTGCTAAATAGAGTAACAGAGGTGAGCCTAGTCCACCTGTTCCGATACAGAGAACGCTTGCTGCTTTGAGGCGTTTTTGTCCTTCTAGTCCTACTTCTGGCAGGATAATATGACGTGAATACCTCTGATATTCTTCTTTACTGAGTTCTATAGTTTCTAAATTAGGGTTAAGCATAGTATTTTTGTTGCTCTCTAAAGAAGCCTGAGAACTCTAAATGAGCATTCTATCTTAGACTTTTTTTCTACTTTTGACTGTTGAATGTTAAGTTATCTTTACAGATAGCTCCAATAAAAGAGGTCAAAAAACAATAAGCCAAGTAAAAAGACCATACCGATAGTGATTCCTTTAGACCAGCGACCATGTATTTTGACAGCTCTTTCTAGTTCAGCGACTCTACGTTCTAGTTCATTAATCTGTTCTAAGTCGACAGCTTCTAATCGAGAATACTCAATAAGTCTATTAATTTTTCTTTCTAGATGAGCAGAAGATTCATTGAGACAGTCTACAGAGTTATCAAGCTCATCAATCCGAGAATCAATCTGTTTAATATATTGAGTCATTTCATAATCAGATTTTTTATTGGTCATTACTAGCTCTCCTTAGTTTTTTTCAAGAGTAGATGTTAGATCAGATCAAGACGGCTTCTTGAGCTATACTACAATATAACAATAAAATCTGATTTTTTTTATTCCCTGTCAAAGAATCCTCAAATTAAACCTTGTTTGGTGGTATACAATTTGAAATCAGATCCAGCCTCTGAGCATCCCCTACAACGCTTACTTAAGCAGGCCAAACACTATAAAACTATGGTTTGGCAGGCAACAGTATGTTCTGTTCTCAATAAAATCTTTGATTTAGCGCCTCCTGCACTCATTGGTTCTGCAGTAGATGTGGTAGTTAATCGTCAAAACTCTTTTATCGCTCGCTTTGGTATTCTACCAGTTTTTAATCAGCTTCTTTTTTTAAGTTTTCTTTCTCTGATTATCTGGACACTAGAGTCGATCTTTGAATATGCTTATGAGAGACTATGGCGTGATTTAGCTCAAAATATGCAACATGATCTGCGCTTAGATGCTTATAGTCATATTCAAGCATTACAACTGGCTTACTTTGAAGAGAGAAGCACAGGCGGTTTATTATCTATTTTAAATGATGATATTAACCAATTAGAGAGATTTTTAGATGTAGGGGCTAATGAGATACTACAGGTTTTAACGACTGTTGTGGTGATTAGTGGGGCTTTCTTTATCTTAACGCCTGGAACAGCTTGGATGGCTATGTTACCTATACCCTTTATTTTGTGGGGTTCAATAGCTTTTCAGAAACGTTTGGCACCGCGTTACGCGATAGTGAGAGAGAAGGTAAGTCTTCTTAATAGTCGTTTAGCTAATAACCTCAGTGGAATTACCACAATTAAGAGTTTTACAACTGAAGCTTATGAACTAGAAAGACTGAGAATAGAAAGTGAAGCCTATCGTCAAAGCAATCATCAGGCTATTATACTTAGTGCAGCCTTTGTACCTTTAATTCGGATTATTATACTACTTGGGTTTACTGCTATTCTCCTTTTTGGTGGAATGGAGGTAGTTAATAATCGACTAGACGTAGGTACATATAGTGTTTTAGTCTTTCTAACACAGAGATTACTTTGGCCTTTGACTCGTTTGGGACAGACACTAGACTTATATCAAAGGGCTATGGCTTCTACACAAAGAGTGATGGATCTTTTAGATACACCTTTAACTATACCTTCTGGAGATATTCCTCTGACATCGGTTAAAGGAGACATTTTCTTAGAAGGGGTCACTTTTAGATATTCTAACCAAGTTACAGTTATCGAACAGCTATCTCTGCATATTCCAGCAGGTAAAACGATAGCGATAGTCGGTTCAACAGGTTCAGGTAAAAGCACACTAGTTAAATTGTTACTCCGTTTCTATGAAATAAATCAAGGACGGATTACTTTAGATGGTCTAGATATTCGTAAAATCTATCTAGGTGACTTAAGACGTGCAATAGGTCTAGTCAGTCAAGATGTCTTTTTATTTCACGGGACAGTTCTAGATAATATCTCCTATGGGACACCTGATGCCCAAATGCAGGAGATTATCTCTGCTGCTAAAGTGGCCCAAGCCCATGATTTTATCTTAGAACTACCGGAACAATATAACACTGTGGTAGGGGAAAGAGGACAAAAGCTTTCAGGTGGACAGCGTCAGCGTATTGCTATTGCTAGGGCAGTCTTGAAAAATCCCCCTATTTTGATTCTTGATGAAGCTACCTCAGCGGTTGATAATGAAACAGAAGCAGCCATCGCTAAATCTTTAGAGGCAATTACAGCTAATCGTACTACCATTGCTATAGCACATCGTCTCTCCACTATTCGTCATGCAGATTGTATTTATGTGATGGAAAGAGGTAGTTTAGTAGAGAAAGGCACACATGAAGAATTATTAGAAGAAAATGGGATCTATGCTCACCTCTGGAGAGTACAAACAGGCTTAAGATAGTTTATCCAGATACAGCCAGAGTAAATCACTCTGTTCTAGTCCTCCCTCCCGATGACGGGATTCATAGTACTGAGAGAAGGTTTTAATGTTTCTTGAAGATAGGGTAACCAAGTTTCAGTCCCGATGACGGGATTCATAGTACTGAGAGATGTAGCTAGATGTACTGATAGATCGTTATTAACAGTTTCAGTCCCGATGACGGGATTCATAGTACTGAGAGCTTAAAGATTTTTCTCAATATTTGAAAGCTGAAAAGTTTCAGTCCCGATGACGGGATTCATAGTACTGAGAGTACAACGAGGCGAAAAAATAGCGTCAGCGTCTGGTTTCAGTCCCGATGACGGGATTCATAGTACTGAGAGCCAGAACGCCAAGATGAAAGCATAGTACCAGAATTAAGTTTCAGTCCCGATGACGGGATTCATAGTACTGAGAGCTAGCGCGATCCAAGGCAGCTTGAATCTGTTGGTGTTTCAGTCCCGATGACGGTATTCATAGTACTGAGAGGGAACATTAGGGTTATTTATTAGACCCATCATTCCAGTTTCAGTCCCGATGACGGTATTCATAGTACTGAGAGAACAAGAAATGGACTTTTCAACGTTGTCGGACGATCAATGTTTCAGTCCCGATGACGGTATTCATAGTACTGAGAGATCTCCACTGCATAGGATTGATCCGAGCAGGTCACTTGTTTCAGTCCCGATGACGGGATTCACAGTACTGAGAGTAGTGAGGCTGCGGAGATAAAAAACAATTATCGGTTTCAGTCCCGATGACGGGATTCATAGTACTGAGAGCATTGATAGCAAAGCTTATTTTTAGATATCCGAAGTTTCAGTCCCGATGACGGGATTCATAGTACTGAGAGTCAGCAGCTAGAGATGATTTTGAATTAGAAGATTTGTTTCAGTCCCGATGACGGGATTCATAGTACTGAGAGATCTGTACTAAGCGGAGTGACCAACAATATATCGTTTCAGTCCCGATGACGGGATTCATAGTACTGAGAGATAGCAAAAGCAACTCACATCCTTGAAATTTCAATAGAGTTTCAGTCCCGATGACGGGATTCATAGTACTGAGAGAAATGAATTTATTCTATGGGACACTGTTTTGTCAAGTTTCAGTCCCGATGACGGGATTCATAGTACTGAGAGAAAAAGTATAGACCAGATTGCTTTGGCGGACAGGAGTTTCAGTCCCGATGACGGGATTCATAGTACTGAGAGTTTTATTTTGTTTTATTAGGGATTCATTGTAGTAGATTGTTTCAGTCCCGATGACGGGATTCATAGTACTGAGAGGCGGTGAATGGAATGGTTATCCGTACCCTATAGATGCGTTTCAGTCCCGATGACGGGATTCATAGTACTGAGAGTTATTCAAAGTCCAGTTAGATAGTAATACAATCTCGTTTCAGTCCCGATGACGGGATTCATAGTACTGAGAGATTAACAAGCGTTGAATTATTTAATTCCAAAGCAAGTTTCAGTCCCGATGACGGGATTCATAGTACTGAGAGTCTTAAAGTCGCAGTTACTCTCTCTATAATGGATGGTTTCAGTCCCGATGACGGGATTCATAGTACTGAGAGATTATATCAAATACTTGATTAAGTGTAACATATGGCGTTTCAGTCCCGATGACGGGATTCATAGTACTGAAAGGAGTATAGATATTTTTTAAAACGCTTGAAAAGATGTTTCAGTCCCGATGACGGGATTCATAGTACTGAGAGTTGTGTAAATACCATTAACCAATCGCCAGATTTACTGTTTCAGTCCCGATGACGGGATTCATAGTACTGAGAGGAGATTAATAAATTAGAAGGCAATTTTGTTATTTTGGTTTCAGTCCCGATGACGGGATTCATAGTACTGAGAGTTTCACGGAACAAACTTACCAGGCGCAAGATCAATGTTTCAGTCCCGATGACGGGATTCATAGTACTGAGAGGTAGAACTGGAAGATCTGGAAGAAGAACATTTGTGTTTCAGTCCCGATGACGGGATTCATAGTACTGAGAGATAAGGATCTAACCCTGCTAAATGAACCGCCGAGGTGTTTCAGTCCCGATGACGGGATTCATAGTACTGAGAGTTGAGAAAAAACTACTCTTTCTCTGCGACGATTAGCATGATAGAAAATCTCTCCATAGGGAACAATGCGTCCTGACTGTTCTTCTAAACAAATTGCTGCTCCGCAAAGCTGAAAGTGATCATTTAAATGATTTGCCATTCGCCCTTTTTTATATTCCAAAGGCACTAATTCTCCTTCTGTATCCTCGACTGCATCAATAATGCCTTTGACCCGTAAGCGATCACTCCAGACCCATTGTTGTTTCCGAATAAGGGTGTTACCTTCCCAAATCAACTCTGAGTCATTGATATTACGATGTATGTGTCTTCCGATAATGATATGAGCATTGTCCTCCATTTCTCCTAATACATATTCCCAATAAAAACGACGCGGACAATATTCCCAGGCATTGAGATAAGCTAAAGGTAGATAATCATCCATAAAACGGCCTCTTGTGATGATCGAGTAATAATTGAGTACGTCCCATTCCCATAGCTGTCTTACGTCCGACTCCTGCAAATGTGGCAAACTGTGCCAAGATGCTAGCGACTCTCATCTGTTCTAGATCAGGAAACTGATATCTTACCCATCCCTGTGCTCCGATTTCTGCCCCTCCTTGCAGCTTAAAAGCGTAGGTTTTCAACTCATAAGCTGTCACCCATCCTTGCCATTGCATAGGTGGTAATTGGCAAGGTAGCGGGGCAAAAGTATTCCAGCGACGATGTAAACTACTAAATACTAGTTCAGGTAGAAGAAAAGTCTGAACATAATTTTCCTGTTTGAAGCTGGTCGGTGTTATAAAATCGAGAGTGAGTAAATGCTGTTGTTGTGTATTGAACAATTGTTCATAGGTTTGATTTTGCAGCCATTTCACCTCGGTTGCTATTTGACAAGGAATGTTAGTAATAGTTATCTGGTGACCCAAATCTTGATTTAATCCCCAGAGTAAAGGAACTAATAACTTTGACCCCAGCAAGGTAATTCTTAGATTAATGGCTTTTGACTCAAAAGAACGAGCTAACGTAAAGGGTGAAAGTGCTTGCTGATGAACTTGTTGAGCTAAAAGGGGATCTCCTCTACTCAACCATTCCATAAATAGCGAATGTAATGCGCGACTCAATGTTGGTACTAGCTTTTGCTCAGAATTTAAGGAGATTTGAAAAGCAAATAACTCCCCCATAATTACTTCTATGCCTCCCACTTGATAGCTATAAGCAAACCATTGTACTATTATTACTTGGGTTAACTTCTGACAAATTGCCTGCCATAAATCAGAGGATTGTAATTTTGTTGAGATTGGCATCACTTTGATTACCCCTTGTTCCGGTTTTAGCGGTATCCAAACTAAAGCAGGATCAAGATCACTCAGCCAATCTTTTAGATTGATTGAATTTGATTGAGCAGCAGTAGGTATTAAGACAACCTTAAGTCCTGCCATCTGCGAATTATTCGACATGATCACACCTTTGATAAAAGTCATAACGAGCGCTTGTTGAAATCATTTTTAAGGGCAACATTCCCAAAGTAATGATTCTATCTTTGCCTAGTTTTGCTGTTTCATCTGAAAAAGGACTAATGCGTTCAAAGGTTGTCTTTTCACCTAAATCATCCATTGGTTGTACAGTAAAACCATTCATTAGATCACTCTGTAATGATGGTTCTGTGGTGTATGTCTCCTCCTCAGAAAGGGGTAAATATTGAAAAAAACAACCACGCTTACCAAAATAATTTATTTGACTAAAGAGCTTTTCTAGTTCTCTAACTCTAGAAGTCGGTCCACAACAAATGGTTAAATCTCCCTCACAATATACCCACTCTCTAAAGACAAAGCCATCCTGCATCGGCATAATCGAGGGAGGTTCCTTGTCATTCTCCTTGCGATAGTCTTTGTCAGCTTGCTGGTTATAGTAGCGCAGTTTATAACCGTTTCGGTTGACAATTAATCTTTCTGGAGGCTGTATCAAGACTTGTAAAGCTTTTATACAATTGAACTCCTCTTTAATCCATTCATCAAAATCTTGGCTATGTTGATACCCCTGACTTTCTAGCAGTGTTTTGAGTAATGCCATTTTGATAGAGTAAGGAGTAGGCACCAGATTTGTTCTAGCTGCCATACTGGTAGCATCAGATCTTTTGAGAGAAAAGAGACTCACAGGTTGATAACGAACAGTTAACCATTGACACTCAGACAATTTATTCGATTCCTTCGGCATTTTCACTCTCCCAAGGACCAGCTTCTATAAGTAGTTCTTCTATCCGTTCAGCAAATTGAGCCATATTCTCAAAAGGCTTAAGAATAATAGTATTATCTCCATTAATACGGTTTAGCGTTTCTGCGAGACTATTAATCTGGCGCTCAAAATTAGGCTGTAATGGACTGATCATCGGGGCTGGACAACGTTTAGAACTAACTGAGATAACCCCTTCAAAATGGTCAGGATGAGGCATATGAGTATTTCTTTTCGCTCCATTGGGCTGCATATAGGTATACAGAACACTTTTGAGGAGTGCATCTAAGCGTTTTTTCTGTTCATCTTTATCTATCGAATAGTTAAAGGTGTGAGGGTTATAACCAATGCGAAAGGCTTCAATATTGAGAACAGTCGCATAGAGACCTGAACTGATTTGTACATTAAAAGGCGTAGGATCTTTGGGTCCATATTTAGCATGAAAATAGCTTTGAGTTTTCACCATTGAGGGAATACCAACAACTGCGCCAAATTCAATCACTGATTCACGTTTGAGAGTTTGTCCTCCTTTGACAGTGACCATAAATCCTTCTAAATCACTGATTGTGCACTTTTTAAGAACTTTAGCGGTTCTAGTTCCTAAATCTGTTTCTTTGTCAGTAAAAAAGGTATTTTTTGCATCTGATAAATCGTACCCAATGCGATCAGGATCAGCCCTTTTTGCCCCCTCAGATAAACTTAATTTTGATTCAATAGAAATACGATGTAAATGTTCAGCTTGAATATGTTTAAGCATATCTCCTGATACCCCATTAACAAATTCTGGTTCATTCATCCCCTTTTGAATGATATAATATCTTCTGGTTAAGGATTGATTCCCTTCATTACCCTCGTTATTTAATGCGTGTAGTTGCCAAGAAAGTAAGCCAGAAATTGAAATTGAGTAAGTATTAAAATTAGTCATGATTGTCATTCTCCTTATTGTTTAGTTATCAGTATGTAAGTCGTCAGTGTCAGCTTCAATCGGTGTATCAGATGGTTCATCTTTTAAGGGTTTATTCCATCGAGAATAGCCATAAGCTACTAGTAAATTGGCAACTAAAGAGGAGCCAAAACGCTCGTCATTTATTAGTGCAATAACTTTATCTAAATCTTCCTTGGTTGGCCAAACTCGCATGAGTGTTTTACCTTCTTTTTGCAGTTGCTCAGTAATCCTTAAATTCTCATTTTCATAGAGAGTAAGAAAACTAGTTAACTCAATGATGAAGTCTTTCTTAGAGCCAGCTTGACTAGTAAGTCGTTGTGCTAGTCCGTAGTTTCTCTGCCAATCTAATTCAATTGGTCCGCTTTTGGTTGTAATCTTTCCAGCGTATACAGTGGCACTGTTAATAGCTCTAGCAATTCTGAGAAAACCTTGATTTTGTGTGATGTCAGTGATTGACCAATCATCATCTTTTTTGCGATTGAAACTTTGAATCATAATGTTTAGTCCTTCTTGAGAAAATAAGCGTGGATTAGAAGCTTTAGAATTTGCTAATTGTCGAACAATATAATCGGCATAGCTCCTTTGAAATGGGAAAAAAGATTCTAGTTCATTCCCTGTAATAAAGTCTCGATAAGCTGCCAATAATTCACTATGTCCTTCATCGGCTGATAATGATTGAATGACTGATAAGTGTTCTTGAATGACAACAAGGTAGTCTTTAATATCTTGCGAACTTTCGGGGTCTATCCAGTCAGGTAAACCTAGACTAAAGAGTTCCTTAACCCCATAAACTTGACCTTTTGAGCCAAAGTGAGTACCGCTAAAACCCGTTACAAAGTTCTTAACAGATTTTCTTAAACGTCTTCTTGGTTGGGTTTCGGGTTGTTCTTTAGCAGGATGATAGTTAAGAAGTTGTTGAGTGAACTTTAAAACAAGTTCTGCATCAAACCTGGCAACTCCATGTCCACCACTTGGCGGACTAGTTTTTCGTAACTCATCTAAAATTGAGCGATACTCATAAAGAGAAATATCTTTCGGTTCAAGAGAAACCACCCTCCAGTCATAGCTACTTTCTCCTACTTTGACTCGTTCTGCTAGTCCATATTCAAATAAACCAGCAGCAATTAACCAGAGAGTTACCCAATCATCTTTTTGACTATCAGTCTTATTATTATCAGTTTTGACTCGATTTACTCCTTGTACTCCTGTTGGCATAAATATTTTTACACTACTTTCTTGAGCTGGCATTTTGTTCTTAGTATGTTGCTTAAATATTTCAGCAACTTGTTCTGCTTTTGAGATGGGGTTTTGCTGGTTTTGTCCAAATGCCTCAAAAATTGCCCTAACTAAATGACCAAACTGTTCACCCAGTTTATACCCCTCTTCCCATAGACCATTATGGTTACGGTCGTGACGCATGGAAGTTAGAATCACTCCGTTTTGTGTTCTAGCATCAGGTGGTGCTGGAGCATCTTCAGGTAGAAGATCTAGTTTTTTTCTACTATATTGATAATCTCGATAAAGTTTTCGAGCTTTTGACTGTTCTACAGTATCAAAGGGTTTAACCTCATTGGGGATATTGCTTTTATCTGTCTTATCTCCTACTACGGGAGGAAATAGATTGGTGTATTTGAGGTCTTTTATTGTCTCTAAATCCATCTCCTGTTTAAATTGAAGACGATAATGAGTACCCTCATCAATAAGCTGAATTTCTGTTTTTTTCTGAGTTTCTTCTAGTGCATATTCTGCTAGGACAGCTAAACCCAACATCAGAAATGTGTCTGCATAGTTGCCATAGCGTTTAGGTACATATAAGGCTGTTACACTGTTCTGCATTTGTTTTACATGACCTTGGATTTGTTTAGATTAAGTCTTGGTTGAATTGGATCATTAGTTTTAAGGGGTTTCATAGTTAGACCTTGAGTATTTTTTTTATTATAACCCCGTCAACTGAATATTGTAAATATACGACTAAAAGTTATTTAACAAATTTTCATGATATCTTGAAGGAAGTAGGCAGAAAATTTGAATCCTGCTGGCGGGACTGAAACTATTTTCAATATTCAGTGCCAATATACCGCGTTGGTTATCTGCCTACAATTCCTTCTAACTGTTAATGATTGATTTGTACTGAGCGCATATCACAGAGTCTCAATGCTCTTACAACCAAAGCATAAAGCTGCTGATATTTCAAATAATCATGGTTAAAACAATCTAATTTGATTTCATCTGTTTCATAAGAAGTCTGACTGAGTTTAAAAGCTTCAGAGGATAAGGTGATGGTATCAGGAAGAAGTTGCTGAAGACTCGTAGATAAACCCTTCCAACTTCGAGCGATCACTCTATTAGCTTCTGGGTGAAGGACAATTTGTTTAATTCGCACTGCATCAGAAAGATCCCAACCATTGGTCCAAGCGGAATGATGACGACCTGAAGCCATGATCACAACATCAGCAATATTTGTAATATCTTCTTGATCCGCCTTGAAGCAATTTTCTAATATTGGGATCAGATATGTTTGTAGAACTTCCCCACTCAAAAAAGCACTCTCAATAGCATGAGGTGGACGTTTATTGGTCTCCATGTAAGCTTTATAAGCTTTATATAATTCTGTGTTATTTGGGTCATAGTCAGTATGAGCGAGTAGATGATCAGCAGGATTTGTTTTACCAAAGTTTTGATGAGCTATCATTTGCCAACCCCTCATAACCTGCTGCCATTTAACCTGTAATTTACCGAGATCATGGGTCATAATAGCCAAGAAAACGAGTATCTCAAATAATGCTGATGTTTTTTCAATCGAAGCTTCAGTAAATATTTTTTGCTTAATAAAATCACCACCAGAGTCACGCATTTCATCTCGAACACTAGCAAAGGTGCGCTTTTCTCCAGAAGGTTCAGTAAATGTTTCTCTCCAGCATTTCCACATAAAACCTAGATGACCTTCATAGGTATCCATGTAATATTTATATTGATTGCTAAATGACTTTTTTTCTTTTTGTTTTGAGGTAAAAAGTTCATTTTCTTGTTCAGAATCAGGATTAGGTACAATTCTTAATCCAATACGCTCATTATAAAAAACAAAGTTAGGATTTACCAAAATTCGCAAACTAGTAGTGATGTCGTTTCTGGAGTTTATTTCTACACAAATAGGTTGACTATAGGTTTCGGCTTTTTCTTTAGAAGGAGATTCAATTCTTTTAAAAAGCCAAGTTTGATGCCCAACTTTTTTAAAGTCATTTAAAGCCTTATAAAGTGTATTGGTAGGTAAGGAGAATGGTTCAAGCTGATCTATAGGAACTTCTGGGTATTCTCCATCAATATATATTTGTTCAGGACTAACAAAAATATTCCGATTATCGATGTTGCGAATTAATTCACGTGATGCAGATTGATCACCTCTAAAAATAGCCTTTTTAAATTGCTTTAAGAATTCGCTTCGGTCATTCTGTCTGCGTTTAATTTGTAGTTCTGATTCTCCTTGGTGAACATCATTTACCCACTGAAACTCCATCTGAAAACCTACTGATCTCGCAGCATCATGTTTTTTTAGGACATCCCAAGTCAGATGACAAATATCATCTTTATAGGGTAAAAATCGTCTTTTCTTATTAGTAGATTCCTCCTTATGCTCATCAAGATCTGCTTCAACTAACTGAGAATTACTATTACTAATTAAAATCTCTCGATAGACTTTCACCTCTCCAAAACCCCCAAAACGAGCACAACGACCTGCCCTTTGTAGTAGTGAACTCATAGGACATAGATAAGTGTGCATAATTTCACAAGTAATATTGATACCTACTTCAATGACTTGTGTTGAAATTAAAACATAACATTTATCATTATTTTTACTCTGCCAATCTTTGCCGAAATCAGTTTCTAAGTTATTTTCTTTATATTTACGATCTTCAGCTAAAAAGCGAGAGTGAAGAAGAGTAATTTCTAATTCTCCTTTTCTATCGAGTGCTTCTAAATCTTGAAAAATACCTTGCGAATGAGATACAGTATTACAGAGTATAATTACTCGTTTTCGCTTATATTGTTGAATGTCTTTGAGAATCAATTCAGCAGATAAAGGGGTATCTATTGCTTGAAAAGTGCGCTGTCTTTCTCCCTCAATTTCTCGTAAATCTAAAGGTTCAACACTAATTGTCTTTATACCTTTATCAATGGTTTGGATCTCTTTGACTAGTTGATCTGTCAAGGTCGCTGTCATAAGTAGAAAAGGAGAAATACCCTTAACTTGTTCTAATACCTTGAGAAGCGTAGCAAAAGAACGATCTGGATCAAGTAAGTGTAGTTCATCAAAGACAAGATATGAAGTGAAGATGGCACCTGAGTTGACATTAGCAGATCCACGTCCTACCGAATAAGGGATATTCAGAAAACTACTTAACATCTGATCAATAGTACAAAAGACGATATCTCCCTCAAATCGAGGATCTTCGGGATTTTCACCTGTTTGTAATGTGACCACTAATTGACGAGAGGTTTTATATTGTTTAGACCATGAGGCTATCAGTTTTTCTGCTCTAGTTCGTAAACTGTTAGCAAGGGTTCTCAATGGTACTACATAAATTAGTTTTTTGGGAAAACGAAGTTTAAATTCTTTAGCAGAAGGGAGTTTAGCAAAAAGGAAGGGAGCGATCGCTGTCTCTGTCTTTCCTGATCCTGTTGGTGCTCTCAGTAAGGCATTATGTCCATCTAGAATCGTTTGAATTGTTTTTCCTTGAAATTCCCTTGGACTAGAGTAACCCGTTAAATATCGAAATAAATCATCTACTCTGTTCATATATAGCTGTTTCCGACATAGTATAAAACCCCTGCTTATGTGATTATTCTAACTGGTTTAGTTAGTTAGGAAATTTTAAAGCCTAAAAGATGTATAATTAGTCGGTTGTACAAGTGATACAGCTTGTGATTGAGCGTTATACCCTGCCCGAAATGGGCGACCTTTGGACAGAACATTATAAATTTAAGACTTGGCTAGATGTTGAAATAGCCGTTTGTCAAGCGCAAGCAG
>CASBQB010000239.1 GCA_949127655.1 Chroococcales cyanobacterium PMM_0086
GAGAAAGTAAATACGCCAACGTGATCAAATTCATGACGTTCTACAAACTCTACTAGATGATTAAAGTGATCATCTCTCTCGCCTGGAAAGCCAACTATAAAGGTTGTGCGCAACACCGCTTCACCTAAAGCATTTTTCAACCGTTCGATTACATTATCATTGACTCGTCCTTGCCACGGACGGTTCATTGATTTAAGAATATCTGCATGAGAATGCTGCAAAGGTAGGTCTAGATATGGCAGTACATTCTTCGTTTCCTGCATCGCCTCTATTACCTTGGGGGTTAACCCTGTAGGATACGCATAGTGCATACGCACCCAAGGTACATCAACCTTTCCTAATGCTCGCAAAAGTTCTGCTAATTTCGGCTCTCCATACAGGTCTAAGCCATAGTTAGTGGTAATTTGCGAGATGAGAATTATTTCTTTTACCCCTTGCTCGGCTAATTCCTCAGCTTCTGCTACTATTGATTCTATAGTACGGGAGCGTTGATTCCCTCTTAGGTGTGGAATAATACAGAAAGCACAGCGGTAGTCACAGCCCTCTGCAACCCTTAGATAAGCTACCCCTTCGGTTGTTGTGCGATAACGTGGTGTCTTTTCGTTGGCAATATAGGTAGGTACATTAGAGATCTCTTTTACTCTTTCTCCTTCCTCTACCCGTTGGACCACCTCAACAATTTTATGATAGTCCCCCGTTCCTACAACGGCAACGGCTTCTGGGAGTTCGTTTAAGAGTGACTCTTTAAAGTGCTGTGCTAGACAGCCAGAAATTATGATCTTTTTATTGGCTTCTGCCAGTTCTACTAATGTTCTTACCGACTCTTCTCGCGCTGCTTGGATGAAACTACAGGTGTTTACTATAACATAGTCAGCTATCTCCTCGTCTGTGTCAATCCCATATCCCGCCTCTGCGAGTAACCCCAACATATGTTCTGAGTCAATACGGTTTTTCTCACAGCCTAAATGTGATATGGCGATGTTTGGCTTTTTGCCCATTTGGATTTTTTTGGATCTACCCCTTTGCTAATACTCAGGGCGACTAACCTTTCTTCTTTTGTCTGTATGACGATTGCTTTTGGCTGTAGGTCGGTTGCCCTTGCTTGTCCTTTGACTATTGTAACAGATAACTTAATTTTTTGTTAAAGTTTTTTAAACTGTCTCTCTTGAGCAAAAAAATACTCCGGTGCATTGATTGCGCCGAAGTAGCATAGGAGAACTCAATGGGAGATACCGAAACTACTTAATTTTGTAATTTTAATTTAAGAGGTTTCACTATACTTTCCTCATATTAACACTAATATTAAGAAATGTCAACAGTATTTGACAAAAAAACAAACTAATCCTAGAAAACAAGTAGCAGGCTTGCGCTTAAGCACTAATGATTACCTAGTACTAAGTTAACCCAAAGAACGTAACAACCTAAGTACATTAAATAGTATCAGTGGCTACAGCACTAGCTATTACAGAAATAGTTTTTCTAGTATTAATTGAGCTAACTGACTCTTAATAATAATTTGGCGTTCTCCATCAAATAAAATAGTCCCTATCTTGACTCTTTTTTCAGTATGTTTATAAATATAATCTTGCGCTCTTTTTTCTATACTATTGACTATAGACTGATAGACTTGATTAATCCAACTTTGATGATCTTCTTTTTCAAAAGTGGCTAATTTTTTTAGTGCCTTATCAGCAGTTTGAGAGTTAAATATTGACTGTAATCTATTAGTAGATAGTCCTATTTGAGCACAATGTGCAGTTAAAATCTCTAAGCGTCCATCTGCTAGATGATGATGTGTATGGAAGATACCTCCAGCTAATTTAATTAACTTGCCGTGATATCCTAGTAAAAGTATTTCTTGTATATTTTGTTGTCCTGCTGCCACTAATAATGGTCCTAACCAGTTGGCAGTTTTTACTAGATTAGCCTCAACAATACCCATTTTAACCGCTAAATCGTACCCATTTTCTCCTAGACAAAAGACAAGAGTTGTTGATTTTTTCTGGGCTAGTTCTTCTAAATACTTATCTAACTGATCTGGTGCTGTTAAGGGTTGAGATATCCCTGTTGTACCCAATAAAGAGAGTCCCTCTACCACTCCAAAGGCTGCATTAGATGTATGTTCAGCTAATCTACGTCCTTCTGGTAAGATGATAGTCACTTTTAATCTTTCTTCTGGTTGCAGATACTGAATTAAGTTAGTTTTTAATAATCGTGTTGCATAGGAATAAATAGCGGCTTTTCCGTCCTTTTCTAACTGGATACCGATCCCTTCTCCCCCTTCTATAATGATCTGTTCTGCTTGAAGATTCTCTCTTGCTTCCTGAAGTTCTACTAAAGCCCAAATAGGGGTATTACGAGTTAAATCTAAATTATCACCTGGGTCACTCCGAGTAATAGCTAAAGCAGTGTGTACTGATATTTTGGCGACTTGTTCAATAGGAATAGAAACCGTTTTAGCTGGTTCTATTAAATCTAAAGAAACTGCTTCCACCCTTGACTCACTCCGTAAAACTTTTAGGGCAGCTAGAGCAGAAGCACAGGCAAAAACAGGTAAGGTATACCCAGAAAGTGCCATTTATTGACTTTCTTCGGGAAAAGTCATGATAAATTCTTGTATTAATTCATCTAGTTCTTCTAAAGCTTGGGTTGCATCTAGTCTCAAAGCACCTAAATTGGGTCGATCGAGAATGTCTACTAAAACTTCTCGACGACTGATAATGAATTGAATTTTTTCCTGTACTGTATTGGGAATGACTATCATAGATTGACTTTAAATAACAATATGCTTATTTCATTTTAACTCTAACTCACTAACCCAGTTAAAGGAGAACTAGCCAAAGCATAGCTTTTAACTGGTATCCTGCCTGCTAAATAAGCATCTCTACCTGCTTCTGTGGCCAACCTCATTGCTTTAGCCATTCTCACAGGATCTTTAGCTAGGGCAATAGCACTATTAACTAAAAGAGCAGAGGCTCCCATTTCCATAGCATAAGCTGCCTCACTAGGCGAACCAATACCCGCATCAACGACTACAGGTATTTTAGACTCTTCAATAATGATGGCAATATTAGCAGCATTTTTGATGCCCTGACCTGAACCAATAGGCGATCCTAAAGGCATGACAGTCACACAACCCACCTCCTCTAAACGTTTAGCTAAGAGGGGATCAGCATTAATATAGGGCAATACGGCAAAACCTTCTTTAACTAACTGTTCAGCCGCTTCTAGAGTGCCGATAGGATCAGGGAGAAGGTACTTAAGATCTGGGATTACCTCTAATTTAACAAAGTTATTGTCTTCCTGTCCTAGCAGTTTAGCCATTTCTCGCCCTAAACGAGCCACTCTGATCGCTTCATCAGCAGTTTTACAGCCTGCAGTATTAGGTAACATCCAAATACGACCCCAGTCTATTGCTTGGGCCAGTCCTTCATGTCCAGGTGCATTAGTCTGTACACGGCGTACTGCTACGGTCACAATATCACAACCACTAGAGCTAATGCACTGCTGCATAGTGGTAATATCTGGATACTTACCTGTTCCAGTCATCAGACGGGAATTAAATACACGTCCAGCAATGACCAAATGATCATTATTTAACTCAGTTTTTGGTAATTGAAGAGAGAGAGAAGTCATAGGAGAAGCAGAAGACAATAGAGGTGGCTTAGATGTAAAACGATGAGCAGAAAACTCCTCTAATAGGGGATCTCTCTTCTCGGATACTAGCAAATCTGTGATTAGTTTAGCGGTAATTGGGGCTAAAAGTATGCCATTGCGATAATGTCCTACTGCCAGGAGCAAGTTTTCAGCATGACTATTACCTATAATAGGGGACTCATCAGGGGTACCTGGTCTAAAACCCCACCACATTTCTTGTATGGGATAATCTTCTAAAGCAGGATAAAGAGAAATTGCTCTATCTAGAAGACTTTGCAGACCTTTAGGAGTATTGTAGTGAGTCCAACCGACCTCTTCTACTGTTGCCCCAATTATTAAGCGTCCATCCTGACGGGGGACTAAATAGATATCCGGTCCAAAGATGACCCTTTGTAAAGGTAAAGGATAGTTAACTACTTTGGGCATTTTTAAAGCTAACATCTGCCCTTTGACAGGACGCACTGGTAAGGGTAAAAGTTGACTTGTATAGGCTCCTGTTGCCAGAATATAGATTCTAGCTTGCATCTGACCTGCTGAGGTGATCAGTCTTTCAACTCGACCTTCTCTTTGTTGTAAGGCAGAAACAGAGACCCCTTCTAGTATATCTACTCCTATTATTTGGGCTGCTTCTTGTAAAGTCTGCATTAATAGACGGTTATCTACCTGTCCATCATCAGGGTACCACCAAGCACCGACGACCTTTTCACTCAGTCCTGGTTGTTCTTCTTTTAGTTGCTCTTTTTCTAACCAGATACCTCCATAGGGAGTTTTTGAAGGTACCTCATATACTGGGGCGATAATTCCACAAGGATGATAACCTGTTTTACTTCCGGTAATATCTTCTAATTTATCTATCCATTCTTGATAGAGATATAGGGAACGCTTGCAGAGTGAAAATAAAGAGGGTGACTTGAGGCGTTCTGCATGGGGTGCCAACATACCTGCAGCCGCTCTAGATGCCGCCTGGAGCCTATTTTTAGTCAGTAGAGTAATTCCTACCCCTCGCAATTTTAATTCGATAGCGGTCGCTAAACCAATTACTCCACCGCCAATAATCACAACTTCATTCATAAATAGAGCTACTGGAGAAAGGGCTGTTTCATTATAAAAATAGTATTTTTAGGCTTCAAAATGAAACTAGATAAGGGAGTAGATTTAGGCTTCGGGAATACTATTATCTCAGATTTAATCAACGCTCTGACAAAAGTGTCTGATTTTCCTGTTGTTCTCTGGTTCCTCACTAAAGCTAGAATAATAAAGACAGTGCTAAGATCAGTCGATATACACTACCTGCATTGAAAGATACCATGACCATAGCTCAAGAAAGAGATACTCTTGAAGTGATCTTTCCGCCAAGTGAAATATATAGTGATGAACCCCCCTTGGAAACAGAACTACATCTAAGACAAATAATGCTGCTGGTACAGTCTCTAGAGGGACTGTGGAATGAGAGAAATGATTTTTATGCCTTTGGAAACCTAACTATCTATTACAGTCCAAATCAACTTAAATCAGAGTATTTTAGAGGACCTGACTTTTTTGTAGTCTTAGGAACAGAACGCAAAACCCGTAAAAGTTGGGTGGTTTGGGCAGAAGATGGCAAGTATCCTCATGTAATTATTGAAATTCTCTCAACAAGTACCGCCAAGACTGATAAAGGATTAAAAAAAGAAATCTATCAAAATACGTTTAGAACACCTGATTACTTTTGGTTCGATCCAGATACACAAGAGTTAACAGGATTTCATTTAGTAGACGGTCAATATGAAGACATAACCGCCAATAGTCAAGGTCATTTATGGAGTCAACAGTTAGAGTTATATTTGGGAGTAGAAGGAGGAGTATTAAGGTTTTTTACTCAGCAAGGAGAGCTAGTCCCCACTCTTGAAGAAGCTACTCTAAAAGCAGAACAAAAAGCTACTCAAGCAGAACAAAAAGCTACTCAAGCAGAACAAAAAGCTACTCAAGCAGAGCAAAAAGCTACTCAAGCAGAGCAAAAAGCTACTCAAGCAGAACAAAAAGCAGCCCGTTTAGCAGACAAACTAAGAGAGTTAAATATAGATCCAGATTTAATTTAACTATGGTAAATATTTTTGTACAACAGTCCAACCTGTCCAAGTAACACTGATCAACCCTAGTAACAAAAGAAGATTAGTGCCTATATGAACAAAACGCAACCAAGAGTATCTATTAATCTTACTCCCACTGACTGCTGATATGAGCACCAAAACTACTACAGTTATCCCGAATATTAAATGAAGAGACTGACCTAACTTTCCATACTCACCGAGGGTTCCCACAATACCTATCCCTAGGAGTAGTAAAATTAGAAGAACTAAAATACTACCTAGAATCAAATGTAGAGGGCGTAATATATCTGGGCGCGGACGTTCCATTGAGCGGAAATACAGCATCCAAGTACCTGAAATAGCTAGCAAAAAGTAGGTAAATAGGGATAACCCCATTGACCAAGCTGCTATCCGCCATAACCACAGGAAAGAGGGTAAGTTCAATTGATTACTCCAGATACCTTTTATATCTTACCTTACTCTGTTTAGTCCCTAGCCCAATGAGGGGTTTATTTTCTTTGAGATGATATGATCAATAAATAAAAGTCAAGGAGTTAACTGACGGTTCGCCCATTTTATTCAAAGGTAGAAAAATTAGCGAAATTTTCAGGAAAATTTGGCGTTTTGAGTGTTTATTAGGGCGGTTTGAACATCAAAGCCGCCAGTTCGGTGTAA
>CASBQB010000240.1 GCA_949127655.1 Chroococcales cyanobacterium PMM_0086
AATTGCACTAGACGCTATGGGCGGAGATTACGCCCCAGATGAGATTGTAGCCGGAGCAATTAGAGCGGCTGAAGAACTTGATGCAGAGATTATTCTCGTTGGAGATAAAGATCGGCTGAACGATTCTTTGCAACAGCATACTCATGCTAAAAGGCTGGAAATCGTACATTCCGAAGGCGTTATAGAAATGGAGGAGGAGGCTCTAAGCGCTCTCCGTCGTAAACCGAAAGCTTCCATTAATGTCTCTATGGAGCTTGTTAAACAAGGAAGGGCTGATGCAGTTGTTTCGGCTGGACATTCAGGGGCAGCTATGGCTGCAGCCCTACTCCGTCTAGGCCGTCTCAAGGGGATCGACCGTCCAGCTATTGGGGCAATGCTCCCAACCATGTTAGCTAATAAGTCTGTGATTCTTCTCGATGTCGGAGCTAATGTAGACTGTAAACCTAAGTACCTTGAGCAGTTCGCTATTATGGGTACTATATACAGTAAATATGTTTTAGGCATAGAGGAACCAAAAGTCGGACTACTGAACATCGGGGAAGAACCAACAAAAGGGGATGACTTAGCCTTAAAAAGCTACCCGTTACTAGAAGGTAACCCAAGAATTAATTTTGGAGGCAATGCAGAAGGGCGAGATGTACCAACTGGTAAATTTGATGTGATAGTTTGTGATGGCTTTGTGGGGAATGTTCTGCTGAAGTTTACCGAAGCTATCGGCGAAGCCATGTTGAATATTTTTAGAGAGGAATTACCTCAAGGACTACATGGACAGATAGGTTCAGCCCTCTTAAAAAACAATCTCAAGCGTATTGGTCAGCGCATTGATCATGCTGAACATGGAGGAGCATTACTGCTAGGAGTAGACGGAGTATGTGTCATTAGTCACGGAAGCTCGCAAGCTCCCTCGATCTATAATGCAGTTCGTCTAGCTAAAGAGGCAGTCGATAACCGTGTCTCAGAACGTATTCAAGCTTCGTACTATGTGGAAACTATAGAAGAAGTTGTGACCTCCGAACAGCAACAGTAAAATCAGTTAATCAAGTCTGTCTAGGGAGCAAAATTTTGAAAGGATTAGGAGTAGCCATTATTGGTAGTGGTTCAGCTGTGCCTACTCAAATTCTGACAAACCAGGATTTGAGCCGTCTTGTAGAAACCTCAGATGAGTGGATAGAAAGCCGCACAGGGATGAAAAAGCGACATCTATCTACAGGAGAGTCTCTCAGTCAGCTAGCAGCTAGGGCTGCGATAGAAGCGCTAACTATGGCTTCTCTGGTACCAATGGAGATAGATTTACTAGTTTTGGCGACATCCACCCCAGATGACCTTTTTGGTAGTGCTTGTCAAGTACAACAGCTGATAGGAGCTACCAGAGCAGTAGCTTTTGATTTGACAGCGGCCTGTTCTGGTTTTGTCTTTGCCTTGGTAACTGTATCTCAATTCATTCGTCAAGGTGTCTATAAGAATGTTCTAGTAATTGGTGCTGATGTCTTATCTCGTTGGGTAGATTGGGGAGATAGAACTACCTGTGTACTTTTTGCTGATGGAGCAGGAGCAGTGGTCTGTCAAGCTAGTTCAACAGAGGATAGACTATTAGGCTTTGAAATGTGTAGTGATGGAAGCCAGAATGGCTCTTTAAATCTAGCTTACCAAGGAATTTCCAAAAATCTCTTAGATAACCTTACTGTAACTACAGGAACTTATCAAACAATCAGCATGAAAGGTAAAGAAGTCTATCGCTTTGCTATAGAAAAAGTGCCTGAAGTGATTGAAAAGGCATTGTATAGAGCTAATCTAAATACTGCAGATATCGACTGGCTGATTCTCCACCAAGCTAATCAACGTATTATAGATGCCATAGCAGAGCGTCTAGAGATCCCCAGAGAAAAGGTAATTAGTAATATAGCTAAATATGGCAACACTTCAGCCGCTTCTATTCCTCTTGCTTTAGATGAAGCAGTTCGTCAAGGTAAAATTAGCCCCAGGGATACGATAGCTGTTTCCGGTTTTGGTGCTGGTTTAACTTGGGGAGCAGCGATATTTCAATGGTTTTAAAATTATTAGATTAAATTGTAAGTAACATTTGAGTTAGAAATTTTGAGAATTGCTCCCGTTTTTAATCTTCAAACAAAATATATTGAGTTATATTAAAAAAAATTAATTTTTAGAAATATTTAAGTTTAAAAACAAAACCCTTACTTGTAAAGCTAAGAGAAAAATGATAATGTGAAAATAAGTTTTAAGAGTAATAGAAACTATGGTAATTACTTCGCATCACAATGTTAGCATAAGTGAAAATCACAAAAAACCCCTTTTAAAACAAAAATACCCAGATAAACATAATCATTACCATGTTAAAGAATTTTTCACATTTGATTATAATACAGGTATAGTAAATGATTGGAACCAAAACAGAGTAGTCTTTGCTAGTGAAGACTTTATTGTAGGTTTAATAGAAGGATTAGAAGAAGAAGTAGGACAAGCTGCATCAGTGGTGATGTACAGAATTGGGCAAGAATGGGGAAAAAAAGATGCCAGTGTTTTCCATAAATGGTTTGAACAAGAATACTCATCAAATATCCCTTTAGAACGACTGAATTTAGCCTATATTTTAGAAGCTTGGTGGTGGCCCTTTACAGCACAAGGCTGGGGGAACTGGGAAGTAGACATGAGTGATCAAAAAAATGGCTTTATCTTCGTTAATATATTTGATTCAGCCGTAGCCCGAACATTAGGGGATGTAGGAAAGCCAGTCTGTCATATTTATGCAGGACTACTAGCGGGATTCTTCAGTAATCTGGTCAAAAAATCCCTGAGTTGTATCGAGATACAATGCTACTCTATGGGGGAAACTTATTGTAAGTTTTTGCTAGGAAAACAAGAAAGAATCGATGCAGCTACATTTTGGATGAATGAAGGAGCAGGAGCAAAAGATATTGAAAAAAGATTACACCAAGGAGCATATCTCGGATGAATCCGCAAGGGAGAACAATGAGATTAACTGTTCAACAATTCTTGAAAGTAGTTCCTTGGCAGGGAGGAAAAACTAATCAAACTCTCTCAACAAAAGAATCTTTAATTGAGAATAAACTAGGGTTGACTTCAAGTGTTAAGGCATTTTTTAGAAAGAATAATTGGACAGGCAATAACCTAACTAGAGAAATAAATGGAGACACTAGTTGTTTGATACTATCGGTTAACCAGTTCTTTCAAGAATGCCCCTGGGAAAGTAGCAAGAGTATAAAGAACTCCACTAAGAAAGAACAAAAACCAGATTGGAAAGTAAGCGATCTCTCAAACCTATTCTAAAAAGGATTATGTATAAAGAATTAGAAAACTGGTTACATCAAGCTGAAAAAGACTATCTTAACGCAGATGAATTAACAATTTTTAAAAGTGAGATGTTAGAGTGGAAAGAACGTCTAGCTATCTACAAACACTTAAGAGATTATGAAGTGGTACTTTTTCAACCAGTAGCTGAACGATTACAAAAAATTTACCCTCAAGAAAACCAATCTCGCTTAGAACAGGCTTTAAAACATTGGATAGCGATCATGCGATATGCGGCTTTTGCCATGTTGACTAATAACCCAGAGTTCTTACAATATAGAATCTTAGAATGGTTAAATCCTGTTATCAAGACATATCAACTACAAGCAATTGAACAAGAACTCTATGCAATTCTACAAGAAGTTCTAGAAACTCTGTTAACAGAAAAAGAAAAAATGCGGCTTGACCCTTTCTTAAAACAGGCTCAAGATACTCTATTAGATAGTTCAAATCAACTAATAGGAGAGAACAAATGATTGATGTTGCTAAAATTACCCAGCAAAAACAATTCTTAAAAGGGAGCTATTTTTCCTTTGATGCTTACATAAAAGGAGATTTAGAACTAGGTTTAATAGAAAATAGAAGCGGTTCTCGTTTATTAGGATTACCTGAATCTCTGCTAGAAGGTATTCATAGCGCCATAGATAGTGAAATAGGTCAAGGAGGAAGTAATTTAGTTTTATTTAGCTGTGGAAAGTGGTGGGGGAAAAGTTTCTATAGACGTTTCGCCTTAGAAGTGAGTCAATATTATGGCAAACCAGTTACTGAACTAGAAATGGGAGAATTTCTGCAATGTTTTCAAGAATGCTGGCAAACAAATGGCTGGGGTAAATTAGAAATAGAACTTGATTACTACAAAAAAGGATTTTTAGTAATTAAAACCTATAACTCAGCCTTCGCCAAATCTAGTATAGATAAAACTCACCCAAACTGCTCAATAGAAGCAGGACTGTTAAGTGCTTTTTTTAGTCAATTGAGCGGAACAGAACTACACGCAATACAGACAGAATGTGAGTCGATGGAGGCAGAAAAAAACCTTTTTATTATCGGCTTAAAAAAACGCCTAGAACCCGCTCAAGCTTGGATAGAAGGGGGTAATAATCATCAAACAATAGTAGATAGTCTCTGTAGTCATCAAACCGATGAATAGGGAAAAAAGAGAATGCCCAAAACCATCAAACTTGATCCAATAGGCACTCAAGTCGAAATAAAGACAGAAGATAATCTACTGGTGGCCTTACTAAAAAATGACCTTCATGTTTTACAAGAATGTGGTGGTCGGGGAATGTGTTCCACTTGTCATGTCAATGTCACTGCAGGAATGGATGCACTCTCTCCTCTCAACCGCCGAGAAATCAGAACCTTAGAGGTGATTACCACAGCTAACCGCTATTCCCGTTTAGCTTGTCAAGCGAGGGTTATTGGTTCAGGGGTGGTGATTGAAGTTCCTTCAGGAATGTATCTCCATCAAATCCAAGATAATTTAGAAGATCTTGTCGGGACACGCGCCCACCAAGATATTTTACACCCAATAACAGCAGAAGTCTTAGTCGTGACTGGAAAATTGATTACCCGCTCGATTATTAATCAACTTAAAAACACTCAGCTTTCCATCAAAAACTATTTATCAGAAAATCAAGAGATTTGATCAAATGTTACAGAAATTAGCGCAATTAGGCACACAAATTGAAGGGCGTTACGCCACTGATTTAGAATTAGAAGAGTTAGAAGTCTATCTCGCCTCTATTGGTCAGAGAGTCTGCACTTATGAAAAAATAGCTACGCAGTCCAAAAACATTATCAGTGAAGTTATCGAAAAAACGATGATTCAAGAGGAGCTACCCAAGACCAATAAATGTCAAAGTGATTTGATCATAGTTTTACGCGCTTGCAGTGCAGCTATGCTCATCAATGATCTTGATCGCCTAAGAGAAGGCTTTTTACTTTGGCTACAGACAATCGTTAAAGCTTTTAAATGTACTCGCTATACCCAGATAGAGTACCAGATCCTCAAAGAAGTAATCACAAATATTCTTACAGAACAGGAGATGGCAATAATGTTACCCTCTCTCGAGCTTGCACATACCCTTCTGAGTGGTTAAATTATGGGCAACTTAAAAGTACCGTTAAAAGTTACTCTGGTTAATTCTGAGCAAGATTTAGACATTACGCTAGAAGTCTCAAGGGAAGAGGTTATTCTAGATAATGCACAAGACCAAGGCGTTAATCTTCCTTACTCTTGTCGTTCAGGAGCCTGTTTCGATTGTCTAGGTAAAGTTATTCAGGGTCATGTAGAACAAACCGATACAGCCCTCTCTAGGCTTACTCGGGATGAACTAAAACAGGGCTATGTTCTCTTATGTTCTTGCTTTGCTCTTTCAGACTGTACTATCGTTACCCACCAGATTGAGACTTTTTTTGACTAGAACATTTTTAATTAAAAATATTAAGGAGTAAATAAAGATATGGTCGGCTCAGATAAGAAACAATTAGAATTTAATAAGCTTGATATTCTCTCAGGTATCGCTCTAGTGGGCGGCTCCTTAGCAAGTATCTTGACTCAAAAAGTAGTTTTAGCAGTAATTCCGCTTTCTCTAGCGGTTGGACTAGAGATCTTCAACCGTCAACAAGAATTAGTTAAGCTGAAGGCACAGACTAGAAAAGAATTTTTGAAAAATGATAGCTTGTTAGAAGAAAAATTTAAGACACAGCAAGCCAA
>CASBQB010000241.1 GCA_949127655.1 Chroococcales cyanobacterium PMM_0086
AAAGAGAGTGATAAGATTGATAATCGTGTGAGAAATAGCACAAAAGGGTCGCTAGCTCAGTGGTAGAGCACTCGGCTTTTAACCGATTAGTCCTGGGTTCGAATCCCAGGCGACCCATATAGCCAAGAAGACAATTAGAATGGGAATTATAACATCCTAGTAGATTAACAAAAATGAACGGTAACATTCGAGTCGGCAGCTTATTTGGCATACCTTTTTACGTCAATCCTTCCTGGTTCATAGTCTTAGGACTGGTGACATGGAGTTATGGTAAACAGATAGCAGCAATGACTCAGTTACCTGGTCTAATACCCTGGATTTGGGGTTTGTTTACTGCTTTACTACTCTTTGCTTCAGTAATCGCACATGAACTAGGGCATAGTTTAGTGGCAATCGCTCAAGGTATAAAAGTAAAATCAATCACCCTTTTCCTTTTTGGGGGACTAGCCCTATTAGAAAAAGAGTCTAAAAGCCCGCTAGAATCCTTTTTAGTGGCTATTGCAGGTCCTGCAGTTAGCATAGTGCTATTTTTACTTTTGAGACTACTGAGCCTCAGTGAACAACTACCAATGGTCTTTAAATTGGTAATTCCCCTGCTAGCTTATCTTAATCTAGTTTTAGGGCTATTTAACCTGATTCCAGGACTGCCTCTAGATGGAGGAAATATACTCAAAGCGATAGTTTGGCAGATTACAGGAAGCCCTAACAAGGGGATTCTCCTAGCAAGTCGCTTTGGACAAGTTTTCGGTGGAATTGCTATCGGGATAGGTATTCTCAGCGTTTTCAATGTCTTACCTTTTGGGAGCGTCTGGACGATTTTAATCGGTTTCTTCCTTCTGCAAAACGCTAATCTGGCAGCACAATCAGTACAAGCTCAAGAACGTTTAGAAGGAATCTTAGCGCAAGATGTGATTATGCCCTCTGGACCAATTGCGCCAGAAAACCTCAATTTAAGAGAATTTGTCAATAATTATGTAATTGGACAGAAACAGTGGAAACGCTTTTTACTGACCGATATAACAGGTAAATTAAGCGGGGTTTTAAATGTCGAAAGTCTCAAAAATGTTCCTACTTCCCTTTGGTCACAAACTCCTCTTTCTCAAATAGTAGAAAAGACTGAAAACATCTCAACAGTACGGGCTAATACTCCATTACTTCAGGTAATTCAGTTGATGGAACAGCAAACGCTTTCTGAATTACTGGTTGTCTCAGAGGCAGAAGAGGTAATCGGATTAGTTGATAGAATTTCTATTGGCCAGTTTTTGCAAAAACGCTCATCATTACCTACTTAAATGCTCCAATTAATCCTATACAGTAAACCAGGTTGTCATTTGTGCGAAGGACTGCAAGAAAAACTAGAGAAAATAGATAATCTAAAGCTAGATCTACAAATACGCGACATCACAACTTGCCAAGATTGGTTCACAGCCTATCAATATGAAGTTCCCGTCCTCTCAGTACTTAGGGAAGGAAGTGAAATCAACCTACCTCGTCCATCACCTCGTTTGAATGTAGCCCAATTGGAACAATTTATACAGAAACATCTCTTAACAATTAACTAAAAACTTAAAGTTAGAGTTAGGAGAATATTAAAGATGCAACTGCAAGAGTTATTAAGCAAAGTTAAGACTGAATTAGTAATACCTGAAGGAACTGACTTAACCCTAGAGGTGAAAGGACTCTCAACAAACTCTCATACTTGTCAAAGAGGATATCTTTTTATTGGTATGCCAGGTTCTAGAGTGGATGGAGGAGAATTTTGGTCTAGTGCCTTAGAGTCCGGCGCTATCGCAGCCATGATTACACCTGAAGCAGCCGCTAAATTCCCCCCTAAAGCAGGAGAATCTTTAATTGAGTGTGGGGGGGATATAGAGACAGCTTGCGCTGAGGTTGCAGCCGCTTTTTATGGCTTTCCCAGCGAAAAAATGAGCATGATCGGGGTGACAGGAACCAATGGAAAAACCACTACGACTCATTTGATTGAGTTTTTCCTAGAACAGATAGGTCATTCAGTAGCGTTATTAGGTACATTGTATACACGCTGGAAAGGTTATCAAAAAACAGCTATTCATACCACCCCCTTTGCTGTTGAACTCCAAGAACAGCTAGACCAAGCTTTAAAAGCGGGTAGTAAGTACGCAGTAATGGAAGTTAGTTCACACGCCTTAGCCCAAGGGCGTATTAAAAAGTGTTCTTTTGATCTAGCTATTTTTACCAACCTAACGCAGGATCATCTAGACTTTCATCAGAATATGGAAGATTACTTCGCCGCAAAAGCTCTTCTTTTTAGCAGAGATTATCTCAAAGGACGAGCCATAATTAATATTGATGATCCTTATGGTCAACGCTTAAGAGACAGTCTTCCCACTGAACAAGTCTGGACTTATAGTGTGAATAACCAGCAAGCAGATTTTTATACAAGCGAATTAAATTATCAAGCTACTGGAGTATCAGGAGTATTAAAAACGCCTCTAGGGAATTACCCTTTTGACTCGCCCTTAGTAGGACAGTTCAATTTAGCTAACTTACTAGCAGCAATAGCCACAATAACTCAATTGGGACTTCCCACTGAACAAGCATTAATTCACCTGTCTGATTTTGGGGGTGTTCCTGGTCGAATGGAAAGGGTTAATATAGGAGTTGAGCAAGATATCAGTGTGATTGTTGATTACGCTCATACTCCTGATAGTTTAGAAAATCTACTTAAAGCAGCACGTCCCTTTATTAAAGGTCAGATGATCTGTGTCTTTGGTTGTGGAGGCGACCGGGATCGCACAAAAAGACCACTGATGGGAAAAATAGCCGCAGAATTAGCTGATCAGATAGTTGTGACTTCCGATAACCCCCGCACAGAAAATCCCCAGGTTATCTTAGAAGATATCTTAGTAGGAATTCCTAAAAAAGCTGAAGCAATTGTCATATCAGATAGGGCTTCAGCCATAGAAAAAGCTATTAAAATTGCTAAACCTGGTGATGGTGTTTTAATTGCTGGTAAAGGACATGAAGATTATCAGATTCTAGGAACTGAGAAAATTCATTTTGATGATCGCCAAGAAGCAACTAAAATACTAAAACAACGCTATTCTTAAGAAAATGGGAGTAGTTCCTGTTCAGTCTTGTTTTAAAGAAAAAACTTATCTTTTTTTCTCAAATGTTGTAGACTGAACACGGGTCTGTTGAGATTTTTCTAGTCTTTGGGAAGAAGGTCTACTTACCCAATTTTTCCCTTAATATCCTCATACTCAACACTAAAGGAGGGGCATTTGGTTACAAAAACAGCCACACAGTCCTTGGTTCGGTTGCAAGATGTCAATAAGTCCTATTTGCAGCCTAATGGTCAAACTATTTCTATTCTCGATTCCATCAATTTAGAATTATCTGAGGGCGAAATAGTTGCTCTTTTAGGTCCTTCTGGTTCTGGTAAGTCCACTTTAATGCGCATGATCGCGGGTTTGATTTTTCCTAGTGGAGGTCAAATCTACTACAGAAATCACCCTTTAAAAGGACTCAATCCCGGTGTTGCCATTATCTTTCAAACCTTTGCTCTTTATCCCTGGTTAACAGTACTAGAGAATGTAGAACTTGGTTTAAAAGCCAAAGGACAGGCCTTAGAATTCAGAAGAGAAAAAGCCCTCAGAATGATCGATGTGATCGGTTTAGATGGTTTTGAAGGTGCCTATCCTAAAGAGTTATCAGGGGGAATGCGTCAAAGGGTGGGGTTTGCTAGGGCCTTAGCAGTTGAACCAGAGTTGCTGTGTATGGATGAACCATTTTCAGCCCTAGATGTGTTAACTGCAGAAAACCTTAGAACTGAGTTACTAGATTTGTGGCTAGAAAAGCGCATCCCCACCAAATCAGTTTTGATTGTCACCCATTCCATTGAAGAGGCGGTGACTTTAGCTGATCGAATCATTGTTTTAGGACGTAATCCGGGTAGAATTCGGGCTGATTTTAAAGTAGAAATACCTCATTATAGAGATCGAAAATCTGCTGAATTTGAAGCCTTTGTAGATCGAATTTATCGGATTATCACTCATCCAGATCAAGATGATATTCAACAGTTAATAAGTGATCAGAAATCTACAACAAGAGAACCTGTAAAATATCAGTCATTACCATCAGTAAGGATCGGTGCAATAGCTGGTTTTGTGGAGATTTTGGAAAACCGTCAAGGAGATTTATATCGTTTAGCTCAAGAACTTCTTTTAGAATTAGATGATATCTTTCCGATTATAGAAGCAGCTAAAATGATGCAGCTTGTGAATTTACAAGAGGGCGATATTTACCTAACTGAGATTGGTAAAAAGTTCATTGAAGGGAGTATAGATCAACGTAAACAGTTAATCCGTCAGCAAATACTGGAAAATATCCGTTTAGTTAAACAAATCCATGCTTCTTTAACAGCTAATCCTAAACAACGAGTTTCTAAAGATTTCTTTTTAGAATTAATTCAGTCTCACTTTAGCCAAGATGAAGCAGACAGACAGTTAAATACTGCCATTGATTGGGGACGTTACGCTGAGTTATATGGTTATGATGAACCTTCAGGTGAAATCTTCTTAGAATCACAAGAAGAACAGTTTAATGTCAGCTAGAATAGTTAACTTTAATAACTATAAAAACTATGATCCGTCCTCTTATTCCAGATAACGAAATTCCTGAATCTAAAAGTTGGAATTGGCAAGATGCTTTAATGATTTTAGTTATCTTTGCCTTTGCTTTATTAATCATTAAAACTGCAGCTAAGTTCAATACAGCCTATGACCCAAAATTGGTTATTTCTACAAGTTTATGGGTCTTGCCTAGTTATACTGTACAGACTCTTTTGAGAATGTTCTTGGCTTATTTTTTATCACTAGGCTTTACCCTTATTTATGCTTATACAGCTTACCGTTCTAAAACTGCTGCGGTTATTTTAATTCCCTTACTAGATATTCTCCAATCTATCCCAGTTTTATCATTTTTACCTGGAGTAGTTCTAGCTTTAGTGACCACTTTTCCTAATCAAAGAATAGGTGTAGAACTAGCAGCAATTATTCTGATTTTCACAGGAATGGC
>CASBQB010000242.1 GCA_949127655.1 Chroococcales cyanobacterium PMM_0086
AATATCTTTAATTAAATCCAAAGGTTAGCATATAAAGTAAATCTCACTTAGGCACTGCTTATGCTAGCTTTACACCGTCCTGTCTGTCTATCTTTAACATCTACAGATCTCGGTATTTGTTCAAGGATCAATAGTGCGGCCACCCTTTATCAAAGAGATCAACAACCATTCCATCTCGTTGTCCAAGGGGTAGAGTTCCCTAATGATAGAAGAAAGAACAAAAAAATCTCACCTGAAACAGACAAAGGTCTACTTTGGTTAGAAATATCCCCTTCAAGGATCATTATGACAATGCAAGGGAAGGGTTACTATTCCTATCGTCATCATTGGGAAAAAGGTCTAACAAGTCGGAGTTATTTTTGGTTTAATTCCCACGATGGCAGGGAAAATTATTCTTTCCGTCTGGGTAATTTTACCCAAAGGTTACTTTTAGAGGGAAAGCCTCTTCCTAAGTTACTTCATCTAGACTATGAATTAGGCTTACCACCAGTTTTACTGGGACAATATAGCTTAAGTCTGGAAATTTATCATTAGATTCATAAAAATACTAGACTTTTATAGATCTTAACCAGTTTGTCAAGAATCTTCTATATTTACATCCCCAGATGCAGAGTAGGTGTGTGAACTATTAGAGATATGTTTTATGATATTAAGATTGGTGTATTTCAAATAAATTCTTCAGATCAAGGTGGATAGTAGAGATGTCCTGTTGCCGCCTTGAAAATCTAGTCGTTCTCAATATACCTCTTCATTACGCAGCATGGAACAGCAACACAATATGAATAGCCATTATCAGAATCAACCCAACGCCCAAGAGAGTCCAGAAACACCCTTTATGGGACAGCGCTGGTTAGTAGAAGAAAGAGATGCTTGTGGAGTAGGCTTTATAGCATCTGTCAAGGGAGAACAGACTCATAAATTAATTGTCCAGACTCTAGCGGCCTTAACTTGTTTAGAACATCGAGGAGGCTGCAGCGCA
Organism: Chroococcales cyanobacterium PMM_0086; assembly: GCA_949127655.1. Lineage (GTDB taxonomy): Bacteria > Cyanobacteriota > Cyanobacteriia > Cyanobacteriales > Microcystaceae > CAISPN01. The sequence continues at coordinate 980 of CASBQB010000242.1, forward strand.
GATAAAGACTCTGGTGATGGTTCAGGAGTAATGACAGCATTACCACATCAGGTCTTTGCTAAGTGGTTTAATGAGCAAAAAATAACCCAACCTCCAAACGAGTCTTATGGGGTAGGTATGGTTTTCTTACCTCAAGATAAGACCAGACGCAGTGAAAGTAAGCTACACATAGAAGAGGTAGCTAAAAGTACAAAACTAACTATTCTAGGCTGGAGAGATGTTCCTGTAAATACCCCAGTTTTAGGAAAACAAGCCCTCGAAAACCAACCCCATATCGCCCAAATCTTTGTTAAATCTAATCAAGACTTGACTGGAGAAGCATTAGAACGTTTACTCTATATTGCTCGTTCAGAAGTAGGTAAAAAACTGGCTGATGACTTTTACGTCTGTTCATTCTCCTGTCGTACCATAGTTTATAAAGGAATGGTACGGAGTGAGGTACTGGGTAAATTCTATCCGGATCTCGTAGATCCTGACTATAGCAGTTATTTTGCCGTCTATCATCGTCGCTTCAGTACCAACACAATGCCCAAATGGCCTCTAGCTCAACCTATGCGTTTATTAGGGCATAATGGCGAAATTAACACTCTTCTAGGGAACATCAACTGGATGTCTACAAGAGAAAGGAATTTAGATCTGCCTGGTTGGACGAAAGAAGAAACAGCCTCGCTGGTACCTATCGTTAATACAGCTAATAGTGATTCCTGTAACTTAGATAATACAATGGAGCTATTAGTAAGAACAGGTCACAGTCCACTAGAAGCAGCAATGATTTTAGTCCCAGAAGCCTATGAAAATCAACCAGATCTTAAAGATCATCCAGAAATTACTGATTTTTATGACTTCTATAGTGGACTGCAAGAACCCTGGGATGGACCAGCCTTACTAGTATTTAGTGACGGTAAAGTTATTGGAGCCTGTTTAGATCGCAATGGACTAAGACCTGCACGCTATTTGATCACTGACGATGATTACATAGTAGTAGCATCTGAAGCAGGGGTAGTAGACCTAGATGAAAGTAAAATCCTAGAAAAAGGACGACTAGGCCCTGGACAAATGATCGCGGTTGATTGGGAAAGTCAAGAAATTCTCAAAAACTGGGAAATTAAACAGCGCGTCGCCCAAGAACATCCATATGGTCAATGGGTGAAGAGTTTCCGTCAAGATATACCTCGTGAGCCTTTTAGCGTAGAAACGATCCTAGAAAATGCAGCCTCACTATTAAGCTATCAAACAGCCTTTGGTTACACAGCAGAAGATGTGGATATGATCATCCAACCAATGGCCTGGCAAGGTAAAGAGCCAATTTTCTGCATGGGTGATGATACACCATTAGCAATCCTCTCAGAAAAGCCCCACACACTCTACGACTATTTTAAACAGCGTTTTGCTCAAGTAACTAACCCAGCAATAGATCCCCTTAGAGAAAGTCTAGTCATGTCTCTAAATGTGTTTCTAGGAGAAAGAGGTAATTTACTTAACCCTAGTGAGACAGATGCTTGTTTATTAAAACTGCAAAGCCCAGTTCTCAATGAGACAGAATTAACAGCCATCAAAAACTCAGGTTTTCAGAATGTAGAATTAACAACCCTTTTTACGATCAATAAAGGGCCAGATGGTTTAGAGATAGCCTTAGAACGTCTACTAGAAGAAGCCGTAAAAGCAGTTCATGCTGGAGCTAAAATACTAATACTGAGTGACCGTGCAGGGGGGAAAACCATCAGCGAGGACTATAGTCACATTCCCCCTCTTTTAGCAATTGGGGCAGTTCATCAACATCTCATACGTCAAGGACTACGCTTAAAAGTTTCCCTGATCGTAGACACGGCCCAATGTTGGAGTACCCATCACTTCGCCTGTCTAGTAGGTTATGGTGCTTCTGCGATCTGTCCCTATCTAGCATTAGAAAGCATACGTCAAACTTGGTTAGATACTAAGACGCAAAAACTGATGGAAAATGGTAAGTTAGAGGCAATTACTCTAGAAACAGCCTTGACTCGGTATCGTAAATCAGTAGAAGCAGGCCTTTTAAAGATCATCTCTAAAATGGGTATTTCTCTTCTTTCTTCCTATCAAGGAGCGCAGATTTTTGAAGCTATTGGTTTAGGAAGACAATTAATAGAAATAGCCTTCAGTGGGACAACTTCCAGAGTAGGAGGCCTTTCAATACAAGATCTAGCTCACGAAGTGATTGCCTTCCACTCCAAAGCATTCCCAGAACTCCATCAGAAAAAACTAGAAAACTACGGTTTTATTAACTATCGCACAGGTGGAGAATATCACATGAACTCCCCGGAAATGGCTAAAGCCTTACATAAAGCAGTAACGGTTTATGCTAAAGGAACAAGCGATGGCTATGACCACTATGAAGTTTATCGCAAGTACCTAGAAGGACGACCAGTAACAGCATTAAGAGACCTCCTAGACCTAAATACAGACCGTGCATCGATCCCCATAGAAGAGGTACAACCAGTAGAAGAAATCATCAAACTCTTCTGTACAGGCGGAATGTCTTTAGGCGCACTCTCCCGCGAAGCACATGAAACACTCGCTATCGCTATGAACCGTATAGGGGGTAAATCAAATTCAGGCGAAGGAGGCGAAGATCCAACAAGATACATAACTTTACAAGATGTAGATAGTGAAGGTCATAGTCCTACTTTTCCTCATCTTAAAGGGTTATTGAACGGTGATCGGGCTAATTCAGCTATTAAACAAGTAGCATCAGGACGCTTTGGAGTAACACCAGAATATCTGATCAATGCCGAACAAATAGAAATAAAACTAGCACAAGGTGCTAAACCAGGAGAAGGAGGACAGCTACCAGGTAAGAAAGTCAGTCCCTATATAGCTATGCTGAGACGCTCTAAACCTGGCGTAGATCTCATTTCACCCCCACCTCACCACGATATCTACTCAATTGAAGATTTAGCACAATTGATCTTTGATCTACATCAAATTAACCCTACAGCTAAGGTATCTGTTAAGTTAGTCGCCGAAATAGGTATCGGAACCATTGCAGCAGGGGTCGCTAAAGCTAATGCAGATGTTATTCAAATATCTGGACATGATGGCGGAACAGGTGCTTCACCCCTAAGTTCTATTAAACACGCAGGCGGACCCTGGGAATTAGGACTAACCGAAGTACATCGAGTTCTTTTAGAAAATCAACTCAGAGATCGGGTTATTCTACGTGCAGATGGGGGACTTAAAACGGGTTGGGATGTCCTGATGGCCGCTTTAATGGGCGCAGAAGAGTTCGGGTTTGGTTCCATCTCCATGATCGCAGAAGGCTGCATTATGGCGCGTGTCTGTCACACCAATAACTGTCCCGTTGGAGTAACAAGCCAACAAGAACACCTGCGCCTGCGTTTTAAAGGTATCCCCGAACACGTTGTTAATTTCTTCTACTTCATCGCTCAAGAAGTACGTTCTCTTCTAGCTCATTTAGGTTACCACAGTTTAAAAGAACTTATTGGCAGGACAGATTTACTAAAAGTGCGAGAGAAGGTCACACTAACTAAAACTAGCTCTCTTAACCTAGACTGTTTACTGAAATTACCTGATGTAAGAAAGGAGCGGAGTTGGCTAGAACATGAGCAAGTACATAGTAATGGAGCAGTTCTAGATGAAGAGATATTAGCAGATCCAGCCATCGCCAAGGCTATTGCTAATCAAGAATTCATCACCAAAGAATTGACAATTGTTAACACAGATCGGACAGTGGGGAGTCGGATAGCTGGAGTAATTGCCAAAAAGTATGGGAATGACGGTTTTGAAGGAGAGATAACCCTCAAGTTTAAAGGTGCAGCTGGACAGAGTTTTGGTGCATTCAACCTACCTGGCATGAAATTAGTCCTAGAAGGGGAAGCTAATGACTATGTAGGAAAGGGGTTACATGGTGGAGAAATTATCATTGTACCCCCGGCTGAAGTGAATTACGAACCAGGTAATAATGTCATTATTGGCAATACCTGTCTCTATGGCGCAACAGGTGGTGTACTATATGCCAATGGCACGGCAGGTGAGCGCTTTGCTGTACGAAATTCCCTCGCTAAGGCGGTCATTGAAGGGGCAGGAGACCACTGTTGTGAATACATGACAGGTGGGGTTGTAGTTGTTCTAGGTGTGGTTGGGCGCAATGCTGGTGCAGGGATGACAGGAGGGTTAGCTTACTTCTTAGATGAAGAGGGCAATTTAAGTGAAAAAATTAACCCAGAAATCATCAAGCTACAGCGTGTCACCAGTCCTACAGGTATTGCCCAATTAAAAGAGTTAATCACCGCTCATGTAGAACAGACATCTAGTCCTAAAGGTCGTCTGATCTTAGAACAATGGTCACACTACCTGCCTCTTTTCTGGCAAGCTGTACCGCCTTCTGAAGCTAACAGTCCTGAAGCTAACTCCCAAGTAACAGAGGTGGATAAAACACTAACTTCTGTTTAGAAAATACTTATTATTACCTTCTCTTGTAATGAGGGAGGGTAATAATAAAACTTATTTTTTAGGTTCTTGTAAATTAGCATAGGTCAATGTCCAATCAAACCTCTGATCTAACCATAACTCTTGGGTATTCTCTTTAGCAAAGTTGATAGCTTTAAGCACCATTTCTGAAACTAACTCTCTATTTTTATTGTAATAAGCAATTTTCTGGGCAAGCTGTTCAACTGATAACCAGGGTACCGTGTCTACAGCACCTGTAGATAGCAAATCTTGATAGTAATAAGTATCGAATGCTAAAATTGGTATGCCTGCGGCCATTGCATCTAAAGCACTGCGAGGTGTATCCTCTCTGAGAGGAGTAGCTAAAAGTAAATGGTAAGTATAAAGCTTTTTGAAAAATTCTAGGTTGAATGGGAGAGCACCATAAAAGATGACTCGCTTTTCTATATTCAATTCTATGGTCATTTTCTTCAGTTCTTCTGCCTGTTCTCCTTGTCCAATAATATGAAACATTACGTTACAGCCCATCTGGTGATATGCCATAGCTATAGCCTGGATGCACCGATCAACTCCTTTATATAGCACAAGTCTACCAAGGTAGACAACCTCAAGAGGATGATTATCATCATTTAAATGAAGTAACTTTTCGGCAAGTGCATTAGAATTAATAAGATGATGTTTACTATGAGCAGCATTGAGAAAATTCTTGACATTAGGCTTTCCTTTACCAAAGTCTTGGCAAAGTCGGTTTCCTTTGAACAAAATTAGTGAACAGTTGGCAACGGCAACCTTAATCTGAAATCCCTTAATTTGATCATAAATATATTTACCTAAAAGGTAACTTTTCAGTGACCACTCGCCAGTTTTATAGCTCATTAGAACTGAGTTTCGATAGTCAATATCTACAACATAGATAATTGGTTTCTTTAAAAAAATTCCGTATAGAGTTGCCATGAACTCGACTGGAAACCAGACATCTGATGAAAGTCCAGTATGCAAAAGATCACAATCTTTAATCAATTGCTTTAAGCGAGAATAAACTGAGAAAATTTGTTTAAATTGACTCAGACGAGAAGACAAGTTCTTTTTTTTATCTTCATCTTCATATAAAGACTTGAAAAAAATTTGTTCTTTCTGCTCTTCAATCATGCACATACCTTTCTTCTTTTTCTCGTAGTCTTGAGCACTCATTTCAACCAGACCAATCTGAAAATGGTTGAAAATAGGAAAAATTCTCTCTCTGAGTAATTTCAAATGGTCTGCAAAAGCACTTTCTATCGCTACTGTTTGTTCATTAATTCTATAATAATAAACCGGTAAAATCATTAAGTATGTTTTAGAATTTGATTCCATCAATCATCTCCAATAACTGAACATTACTCTTATTTTAAATGTAACTTCCCTAAATAATCTATAAAGTGTTGATATTTTATAGATCTGTATATACGAAAATTGTATTAATAATTAGCCAAAATAGACAGCTTAGAGTGTCAAAATATATAAGCTAAAACGTGCGGACCTATGACACATTAACACAATTATTCTGACCGCCTGCCTTGCAATCATAAGTAACTTAAGTGCATCAACGAGGAAAGCCTGTAAAATAAGAGAAATTGAACCAGAAGTACTTGTGGACGGTAATCAGACAATTGCCCAGAGTTTAGAAGTGCATCAAGAGACTCTGCATACTGTTTTTGAGCGGCTTTATCTTTATAGAGTTCCCTTTGAGCAAATGATTTTAAAACCTAGCATGGTCATTTCTGGAACTGATTGTGCAGAAGAGGCCACGGTGTAGAAGATGTGGCACAATTAACCGTTAAATGCCTGCTTGACTGTGTTCCATCTTTGGTTCTAGGCTGTGTATTTTTATCGGCTGGACAGAGTGATCAATTAGCTACTGCTCACCTCAAGGCGATGAACGTTATTTTTAAAGGTAAGTTACCTTGAACCTTATCCTTGTCGAGCTTTAAGTAAACAACCTGATTTAATTTCTGGATTCACTCATTTAGGGATGTAAATAAAATGACGTTCCCAAGACCGCATAAAAAAGTAATAACAAAACCCCCTCTAACCAATTAGATTGTCCATCAGAACTAATAGAATTAGCAACGAAAATTGCTCCAACCGTGGCAAACATTCCAAAAATATTGAACTCTAATGTCAGGGGTTTATTTAAGATTAAACTTATTAAAACGAGAACTGGAGTCACAAATAAAACAATTTGCAAAGTAGAACCAACAGCTACTGCTACTGATAAATCCATTTGATTTTTCATCGCTGTAGTGACACAGGTAATATATTCAACAATCCCAGCAAATAAAGGTAATAAAATAATCCCTGTAAACAGTTCGGTAAACTCAAATGTCTTCGCGGTTTCTTCTAAACCACCAACTAGAATTTCTGAGACATATACTAGCATAATAGTGCAAATAGACAAAACAGCAATCTCTTTACCTAGGCTTCCAAAGTGACTGCTGTGGGATTTTTGGAAATCTTCTTGATTTTCTACTTCATGTCCCACAGATTTTTCTACGCTTTGATAGGTTTTGATGGAAAAAACAATACTGAAAATATAAATTAACAGCAATAAAATTGCAGCAGCATAGGAAAAATTTTGAATCGCTTTTTCGGGTAATCCCTCAGATGTCAAATGAATGGCACTAGGAGTCAGGAGAACAAAAACAGCAAGCAACAAAGAAGAGGCATTTAAACGCGCAGTTTGAGGATGGAAAGTTTGTTCTTTGAAACGTAGACCTCCGAGAAACATTGCCAAGCCTAGTCCTAAAAGTAAATTGGCAATAATAGATCCTAATATACTCGCTTTGACAACTTCAATTAATCCCGCTTTTAGAGCTATGATAGACACAACCATTTCGGTTAAATTGCCAAAAGTTGCATTGAGCAATCCCCCTAAAGTTGGACCGATAACAGATGCTATTCCCTCCGTTGCTTCCGAAATCAAAGCAGCTAGAGGAATAATGGCAAAAGCCGATAAGATAAACACCAGAGAAGGAGAAAGATTTAACCACTCAGCGCCAATAGAAATTGGCACAAAAACGAGCATTCCCAGAAGTATTTTATCTTTATTTGACATTTTTGAGTTTAGATTAATTGACAGGTAAAGGTAAATCAGTTATATATGATGTACTACTTATTGCTTTCCTTGAATGGTTCTATCATAACTTAATGACATGAGATTGATGACAACCGAGACAAAGAACTTGAACAAAAACGGGTATTTGAAAAGCTTAAGTTAATTGGTTAGCACACATCCTAGCATATCATAACAACATTTTAATAACACCACCTATAATAATATTGAATTATCACCGCAGAAACGAAGAAAAACCAATACATAACGAACAATGACTAATACCAATTCAAATGGTAAAGAGACATCCTCACTGGAAACATCTTCAAATCAAGAATCAGTAAATCCTAGCATTAATCCCCCACAAAGTCCTTCTCCACGAAGCCTGTTTTATACTCAGGAAGTTGATACGTTCGAGCCTGGGTTGTTGGTAACCTCTGTAGGCGTTATGGCGGTAGGCTTAGGATTTGATTGGCCTTGGATTGGATTTTCAGGGGCGTTGATGGCGCTGTTTCTTTCCCTTAAGATTATTTTTCCTGCTATAAAAACTTGGCTGTCCCAATATTTAACCTCTCAAGAACGAAAAACTTTAACCGCCCTACTGGTATTTTTACTAGCAATCGCAGGTTTAGCTAATTACTTTGGTATCTACTATCTAGTTGACAGTTGGCTCGATAATTTTAAGTATGATGAATTTGGCTCTTGGGCAGAATGGGTGGGAGCATTGGGTCAGATTATGATTGCTTTTTTAGCGGTTTATGTGGCTTGGCAACAGTATGTAATTTCTAAAAAT
>CASBQB010000243.1 GCA_949127655.1 Chroococcales cyanobacterium PMM_0086
AAGCTAAGACGCACTTAAATCGGATACTAGGATTTCTCCCACACCCAGTCGCCCAGTCGCCCAGTCGCCCGATCTACTCTACGAGAACTACACCAGCACTTTAAATGCTTAACAGCTTACTCATTTTCTCTTAACTTAAATAGGCTTAGATTTTCTAAACATCTGCACAACTTCTTGAACGGGACGAGATTGATTATCTACTTGATAATTCATCTTTTGCATTTCTTCATTAGAAATCATCCCAGCTAATTGATTGACAACTTGTTTTAATTCTGGGTACTTGTTTAAACTTGCTTGATTAAAAATAGGTATAGCTTCATAAGGAGGAAAATACTTTTTATTATCTTCTAAAATGACCAATTTTAAAACAGGAATTAAGCCATCTGTAGAATTTCCTGCGATAAAATCTACCTTCTTTTCTTTTAAAGCTTGATAGATTAAACCTAACTCCATCTGTTGAGGTGGCTTAATAAACTTTAGACCATAAGTCTTAACTAAACCTGGATAACCATCCTTTCGCTCGAGAAATTCATAACCAAACCCTGCTTGCCATTGAGGAGTGTACTGAGATGCTTGAGAAAGAGTTTTAATCTTAAGACGTTCAGCATCTTCACCTCGAATAATCATCGCAAAAGTATTATTAAATCCTAAAGGCTGCATAACTTCTAAGTTAAACCTCCGGTCATACTCTTGCTTTACTTTTAACAAGACAACTTGAGGATCATTGAGAGGTTTTTGTTTTAATACTGCTGTCAGTGCAGTTCCTGTATATTCCACATAGCCAGCAATTTGCCCTGTTTTAACAGCTTCATGGCAGATGAAAGTACCTCCCAAATTAAAGCGGCGCTCAACTTTTAAATTAGTTTTTGATTCTATTTGTTGAGCCAGTAATTCTCCTAAAATAATTTGTTCAGTGAAATTTTTTGAACCGATAGCTATAGTAGGCGGTGTTTGTTGAGAAGAAAAGGTAATTATTGCTACTATCAAAAAGGTTACTAGACCCACAAAAAGAACAACTTGAGGATTGATTTTTTTTGGTCCTGTTAAATGCTTTTCTAACCATCCTAGGGCTAAATCTGCCCCTAAGGCCATTAAAGCAGCAGGTATAGCACCTGCTAGAATCAACTCATTATTAACAGTAGAAATACCTCGAAAAATAAACACCCCAAAGCCTCCACCACCGATGGCTGCAGCAATAGTAGCAATCCCCACACAAATAACAGTAGCTACTCTAACTCCTGCTAAAATAACCCCTATTGCCAAGGGAATCTCTACTTGAGATAATAACTGCCAATCTGTCATTCCCATAGCCCTTGCTGCCTCTCTAATCGCTGGATCAAGGCTATTAATGCCAATATAGGTATTACGAATAATTGGCAATAACCCATAGAGAGTGAGGGCGACAATAGCAGGTATTTTACCAATCCCGCCTATAAATGGGACAGAAATAAGAAAACCAAAAATAGCTAAACTGGGAATTGTTTGGATAGCATTAGCAATCACCAGAATAGGTTGAGCTAGTTTAGATTGGCGAGTTATGATAATGCCTAACGGAATGCCGATGGAGATAGCTATAACCATGGCAATACTGACTAAGATTAAGTGTTCTCCAGTACGTAGGAATATTTCTGGAGCGTAGCGGCTTAAAAACAAACTTAAATCCTTTTCCTCAATGTTCCCAAGCATTTAAACAAGCAATAAAAGCTTGTGCTTCTGGATGTTCAGATTGCCATAATTCTGCTCTGGTTCCTAGGAAAACTAAATGACCTTCATGTACTAAGCCAATACGTGTTCCTAAGAAAAAAGCTTCTTGAATATCATGGGTAACAAAAATAACAGTTTTACCTAATTGCCTTTGTAAGTGATAGAACTGTTGCTGCAATTCTAACCTAGTAATGGGATCGAGTGCTCCAAAAGGCTCATCCATTAATAGTATAGGTGGATCAGCAGCTAAAGCCCTAGCGACACCTACTCTCTGACGCTGACCACCAGATAGTTGATGTGGATATGATTGGGCAAATCTTTCAGCCTCTAAACCAACTAAGTTTAACATTTGAGAGACTCTTGCCTGAATTTCTGGTTCCTTCCACTTTTGGAGAGAGGGAACAAGTCCAACATTTTGCTTGATAGTGAAGTGAGGAAATAGACCAACTTCCTGTATAACATAGCCGATGCGTCTTCTAAGTTCAATAGTATTCCAATCATTTGTCGCCCGACCATTAACGAAAACCTGTCCTTGGGTGGGTCTAAGGAGGTAATTAATTAATTTTAAGATAGTTGTCTTACCACTTCCACTGCGTCCTAATAAAACGAGTGCTTCTCCTCGATAGATAGTTAAATTTAAATGAGATAAAAGTAGACGGCGATTAATGGAAAAACTGACATCCCGAAACTCAACGGCAATTTCTGGTAGTTTGGACATGAAAGTTAAGCTAAAAAATTCAATAAAATCTGCAATCTGTATATTAGGTACCTATTTTAAATCTCTAATGTCAGTATTATCGATTTAAGTTAGAGATCCGATGAGGTAACCGAGCATGAGTGGAAATGAGTCAAGAGTTAAAGCGATCTATCAAATAACCAATCGAGAAGTACTGCCACCTAAAGCCCCAAAACGATTAGAGGAGATGTGGGCATCAGATGTGTTTACTCTCCCTAAAATGCAAGAGAGTCTTCCTAAAAATATTTTCAGATCTCTTAAAAAGACTATTCAAACTGGAGAAACACTAGATGTTTCTGTAGCTGATGTTGTAGCAGTAGCTATGAAAGACTGGGCTATTTCCAAAGGTGCATTATTTTATGCTCACGTATTTTACCCTTTAACCAATGCGACTGCTGAAAAACACGATGGTTTTATCTCTGTACAAAGTGATGGCACCGCTATCTCAGAATTTGGCGGCAAGGTGTTAGTACAAGGCGAACCAGATGGCTCATCTTTCCCTAATGGTGGTATTCGCTCTACCTTTGAAGCAAGAGGATATACTGCTTGGGATGTGACAAGTCCTGCCTTTATTATGGAGACAGACAATGGCGCAACATTGTGTATCCCTACGGTTTTCGTCTCCTGGACAGGAGAAGCACTCGATAAGAAAACTCCTCTTTTGCGTTCCAATGCAGCCATGAACAAAGCAGCAACCAAAGTCTTAAAACTCTTAGGCAATACAGAGGTTGCTCCTGTCAATTCCAGTTGTGGCGCAGAACAAGAGTACTTTTTAATTGATGCTAATTTTGCTAATAGCCGTCCAGACTTGTTGTTGGCAGGACGCACACTATTTGGTAAGTTGTCACCAAAAGGGCAACAATTTGAAGATCATTATTTTGGAGCTATTCCAGAACGTGTTCAAGTCTATATGCAGGAAGTAGAAGAAAGACTCTACAGACTGGGTATTCCTGCCAAAACAAGACACAATGAAGTAGCACCAGGTCAGTTTGAGCTTGCCCCATTTTTTGAAGCGGCTAACGTGGCGACAGACCATCAACAATTACTGATGACCATTCTCCGCAATACAGCTAAAAAGCATGGATTCTTGTGCTTACTACATGAGAAACCCTTTGCAGGAGTCAATGGTTCTGGTAAACACGTTAACTGGTCTGTTGGGAACCCAACACAAGGCAACTTGTTAGACCCAGGCGATACACCCCACTCAAATATGCAATTTTTGGTCTTCTGTGCTGCCGTTATTCGGGGAGTTCATAAGTATGGCTCACTGTTGCGGGCTGTAGTAGCAACAGCTAGCAATGACCACAGGTTAGGTGCAAATGAAGCGCCTCCAGCGATTATTTCTGTCTACCTAGGCTCACAATTAGAAGATATTTTTGAGCAAATTAGCAAAGGAGAAATAACCGGATCTAAAAGTAAGGGGAATATGAACTTAGGGGTAGATACATTACCTATTTTCCCTAAAGATCCAGGTGATCGTAACCGTACCTCACCCTTTGCCTTTACAGGAAACCGCTTTGAATTTCGGGCTGTCGGTTCCGCTCAATCTGTAGCCGGACCACTTGTAGCGATGAATACAATACTAGCCGATTCTCTAAACTGGATCGCTGCTGAGTTAGAAAGTGATCTAGCGAAAGGAACAGAACTCAATGTTGCTATTGGGTCGTTACTCAAAAAGATCATAGATGAGCATGGTGCGGTAGTCTTTAACGGGAATGGCTATTGTGAAGACTGGCATAAAATGGCTGTTGAGGAACGGGGTTTAAGTAACCTACGCACCACAGCAGATGCTTTACCAGTACTCAAAGAAGACTATATCAAAGAACTCTTTGAAAAGATGGGGGTTCTTTCACCTGTTGAATTAGCCAGTCGTTATGAGACATACACAGAGCAGTATCTTCTGACTATTGAAGTTGAAGCTAAACTGGTTGTCAGTATGGCTAAAACAATCATCTATCCTGCAGCACTCAGATATCTAGCTGATTTGACTAACACTATTGCAGGTCTCAAGGAAATTGGCATTGAGTTTGAGACAGAAAGCGCCCAAAAAGTAGCTGGACTTGCTCAGTCAATGATCAAGACGGTCAACAAATTAAGCGAAGCTCTGAAAAAACATGATTTTTCTACCCCAGAAGAACATACACAATACTTTGCTAAAACTATCCGTCCTCTGATGGATGATGTACGCACTTATGCAGATTC
>CASBQB010000244.1 GCA_949127655.1 Chroococcales cyanobacterium PMM_0086
CAGTAACAGTGGTAATTACTTCTTCTGGGTTCTCTATGACCTCGGTAATGGTTTCAGTAACAGTGGTAATTACTTCTTCTGGATTTTCTGTCACTTCAGAAGGACTCACAGTTTCTACAATGTCTTCTTCGTTTTCCCAACTAGCTTCAATTTCTTCTACAACAGAACGCTTTTTAGCTAATTTCTTTTCATCTTCTGTAGATTTTGCTTTATTTTTACTAAAAATTCCACCTAAAAAGCCGAAGAGGCCTGCTTTCTTAGTAGATAATTTATTTGGTTCACTTTTGTCTAGTGTAGGTTCTTTCTCTTGGTCTACTTCTAGAGTCGGGGTCACCTCAGTCACCGGGGTAAGTTCTTTCTCTTGGTCTACTTCTAGAGTCGGGGTCACCTCAGTCACCGGGGGTTGCTTTTTAGGGAAGAGACTATTTTGTAACCAGATCAAGAGAGAAAAACCTTCTACATCAGGAGTCAGTACCCTTAATCGCCACATCTGCCATCCTAGAGAGAATAATAAGGCACAGACTGCCACTTGCCCTAATAAGACTCCTCCTCTGATGCTTTCCCTACATACCCACAGATCCAGCCCATAGAACAAGCCTACTGCACTCCAAAAAAAGTCATCCTTGCGGTGGAGTTTAGGTAAAAAGAAGGCTGAACTAAATAACAGAAAACTTCCTAAAGCAACAGTGATCGCTAAGCTATAAATTAACATAGTAATTTTGTGGTTTGTGCAACTTGTTTCTCTTCCATTTTGCTTTAAATTGTCTCGTTGAAACGTTGAGAAAATTTAACATAAGTTTAGTTTATACAATATGCCTAAAAATCTGAACTCTGCAAAATCTGCTCAAGTGATAAAATTGTGAGTGATATAAATCACTAAAAACCTAATTCTATTTCACACAGTGACTTGCATTATAAAACTAATGTTTAGGGAATTATAATAGTAAATCAGTTGTCAAAGATCAACAATTGCATGACAGATAACAAAAAAGATAATAGTAAATTTACCATAACCACGCCTCTTTATTATGTAAACGACATACCTCATATTGGCAGTGCCTACACAACAATAATAGCTGATACCATAGCGCGTTGCCAAAAACTACAGGGATATGAAGTTCTGCTGATCACTGGGACTGACGAACATGGACAAAAGATTCAGCGCACAGCCCAAAATAAAGGAAGCGAACCACAAGAATACTGTGATCGAATAGCAAGGAGTTTCCGGGAACTCTGGTCAATACTGAATATCCAGTATGATCGCTTCAGTCGTACCACAGATCCCCGTCATCATAGTATCGTCAAGGAATTTTTTCAAAGAGTATCGAGTCAAGGAGATATCTATCTAGATCAACAACAGGGATGGTATTGCGTCGCTTGCGAAGAGTTTAAAGAAGAAAGAGAACTCCTAGAAAACGGACACTGTAACATTCACACCAACCAAAAAGCCGAATGGAGAGATGAAGCAAACTACTTCTTTCGTCTCTCTAAGTATCAAGAACAACTTGAATTACTATATCAAAATAATCCTGACTTCATCCAACCAGAAAGTCGGCGTAATGAAGTAATCAACTTTGTTAAACAAGGCTTAAAGGACTTTTCGATATCCCGCGTTAATTTAGACTGGGGGTTCCCTGTTCCCAATGATCCTCAACACACTATCTATGTCTGGTTTGATGCCCTTCTAGGCTATATTACCCCCTTATTAGAAGAGGCTGAAGAACCAACCTTAGAAAATGCCTTAGCTAAATGGTGGCCAGTCAACCTTCACTTAATAGGTAAAGATATCCTGCGCTTTCACGCTGTCTATTGGCCAGCGATGTTACTCTCAGCAGGACTACCACTACCTGAGAAAGTTTTTGGACATGGCTTTCTGACCAAAGATGGCCAGAAAATGGGTAAAAGTCTAGGCAATACTCTAGATCCCTTCGATTTAGTTAACCGCTATGGTTCAGATGCTGTAAGATATTACTTCGTTAAAGAAATTGAATTAGGAAAAGACGGCGACTTCAATGAAACCCGCTTTGTCAATATCCTCAATTCTGATCTAGCTAACGATCTAGGTAATCTTCTTAATCGCACCCTTGGTATGGTTCAAAAATACTGTAAAGGACAAGCACCACAACTAACACTAGAAGATATAGACAAAGGCAATAGATTAAGAGAACTTGGGGTAAACTTAAGCCAAGAAGTAATAAAAGGTTATCAGAGCTTACAATTAAATCAAGCCTGTGAAAAAGTTCTTAACTTAATCCGTGCTAGTAACAAATTCATTGATGAAAGTGCGCCTTGGAGTCTTTATAAACAAGGTAAACAGTCCGAAGTTGAACATCTTTTATATGCAGTGTTAGAATCAGTGAGGTTATCAGCCTACCTGTTATCGCCAATTATCCCAAATATCAGCACAAGCATTTATCAACAACTAGGTTTTACAGTCAATTTTAATGAAACAGCTAAACTCAATCAAGAAATTCCCTTTAAACTCCATAGCCAATGGGGAACAGTTCCCGCTAATCTCACTCTAGGTAAACCAGAACCCGTTTTTCTAAAACTGGAAAGTCCCACCTGAATTTTATGAATAAATTATCAAAAGAATCTGACTCATCAGAACCTTGGCAAGATAAGCAACCCATAATAACGACCAATTTTCATAAGGAAAATCTTTTTTTAAATAGTCAACGAGGTATCAAAAAAATGTTTGAAGATTTTGGGCATGATCCAATATTTACACCAGAACAAGTATTAGAAAATCGTGGAAGAGTTGGCATTTTTATTGATGGTTCTAACTTATTCTACGCAGCGCTACAATTAGGAGTTGAAATAGATTATACTAAGCTTCTTTGCAGGTTAACGGGTGGTTCTCGTCTATTAAGAGCATTTTTCTATACAGGCGTTGATAGAACAAATGAAAAGCAACAGGGATTTTTACTCTGGATGCGTCGGAATGGCTATCGAGTAATTGCCAAGGATTTAGTACAATTACCAGATGGCTCAAAAAAAGCTAACTTAGATGTAGAAATTGCCGTAGATTTAATGGCTTTAGTAGGCTCTTATGACACTGCAGTTATAGTTAGTGGAGATGGAGATTTAGCATATGCTGTAGATGCTGTAAGCTATCGAGGGGCAAGGGTAGAAGTAGTTAGTTTACGCTCAATGACTAGTGATAGTTTAATTAATGTAGCAGATCGTTATATAGACTTGGATCAAATTAAAGAAGAGATCCAAAAAACCCCAAAGCCTAGTATGTCTGGGATCAGCCACTACAGCAGCTTTCCAACTTTAGGTTCACTGGATGAAGATAAACACAAGTAAACTAATCAAGAGAAGGATATTTCCCCTTCTCTTGCTATTAGGAATCTCAGCTTGCGGGGGAGAAACACCAAAATCTACTCCTAAAAAGGTCAAAGAAACTAAAGGACAACTTAGTTTAAATAAAGCTACTTTAGAACAGTCTAATGGGAAGGGACAACCCCTTTGGAAAATAGAGGTTGACCAAGCAACATATAGCCTAGATCGTCAAAAAGTCAAGATAGAAAATATCAAAGGAAATCTCTTTCAAGATGGCCAAAGAGTCTTACAAATTAGCGCCAAAGAGGGGGAAGTCTATCGCAATGGAGAGGAGGTTTTCCTCAAAAACAACGTCGTAGCTATTGATCCCCGTAACGGTGTGGTTATTAATGCTGATGAAATGGAATGGCAACCTAAGCAGGATCTATTGATTGCACGCAAGAAATTTACTGGGACTCATCAAGATCTGGAAATATCAGCCACAGAAGGACGTTACCACAGTCGTCAAGAAGAATTAGAGTTAGTAGGCAACATACTAGCAACCTCTCGTAAGCCTCGAATACAACTTAAAACAGAATACCTCAAATGGCTAATCCCTAAACATAAAATAGTCGGGGATCGTCCTCTAGAATTTA
Source organism: Chroococcales cyanobacterium PMM_0086 (assembly GCA_949127655.1). Taxonomy (GTDB): domain Bacteria; phylum Cyanobacteriota; class Cyanobacteriia; order Cyanobacteriales; family Microcystaceae; genus CAISPN01. The sequence goes on from CASBQB010000244.1 coordinate 3,924, forward strand.
TTCGCTATCAAGATAATCTAATCACCGATCAATTAAAGGCTAATAGTATAGATATTAATACAAAAGAGAAGAGTGTTTTCTCTCAAGGGCCATTTACCTTTAAATCGGTTAATCCAGCAGTACAATTGGTCGGCAGTCATGTACTCTGGAACTATCGAGATCGCAATCTACAATCTCAACAAACTACTCAAGTAGTTGATTATAAAGAGCAAGTAACCTTAACAGGCAACCAAGTATATTACGATCAAGTTAAAAAGTATGTTGGACTAGGAGGGGGAGTACAAGGAAAAAGTACAGGCAATCAAACAGAAATCTATAGTCAACAAGCCCTTTGGAATATAGCTAACAAGACTATAGAAGCAACCGGAAATGTCACCTATAAACAGCAAAATCCCCGAATGCACTTGACAGGAGATCGCGCTATAGGAATTATTCAAGAAAACCAAGTCATTGTCACAAGTGATAGTGAAAAAAGAGTCGTCACAGAGATATATCCCCAGAAACAAAATTAGCAGCCCAAATATGCAGCAGGACAGCAGCTTCCCGCCAAGAAGTACCAGATTTAACCAGAATCTCCTCTGCAACCTCTTCTGTTAATGCTAATCTTGTTTCTTTTACGCCTGGAAGTAGAACACTTTCTATACGTTTTTTAACCCAAATATGTAGCGCCTCAAGTGAGAGAGTATTTAAGATAATAGTCTTGACCCTAAAACCAAATCTATAAGCCAAGAAAGAGAGATCATTATGCGTCCCTACTACTATTGTAGAATGCTCTTGTGAGGCTTTCCA
>CASBQB010000245.1 GCA_949127655.1 Chroococcales cyanobacterium PMM_0086
CGTCGGTGGCATAATGATTAAATTTCCCTGAGCATCTCGTTCAAATTTTAAATCTTGGTTATCAACACATAACTGAAAGAACTGTTCATCTGTTAATTCAAGAGATTGTAAGTCAAGTATTAGACTAGTCATCTTTATTAATCTCAGTTTGCGACATTTTAAGCGTAGAACCAATTTGTTCTATAATTTTATTATACCCTAGGAAAAATCTCTCATTTTGGAGATAAAGTAGTCAGTTTTTGGTAAAGCTCAAATAGATGCTCTATCCTATCTCTATCATTAGTAAAAGGAGTAGGACGGTAAAGCTTATCTACAGCAGTATCTAACTTTTGATGGGCTTTAACTAAATCCCAGGGCATAGTCAAGGGATCATAAAGATCTGCCAATGAAGAGTTGGGATATTTTTGACGCGTATCTAACACTATTTGTGCTAATTTTTCAATAGTCTTTTTTTGATTATCTCTTGGACTTTCTGGCCAAGGATAGTTATTATAAACAATATCTTTTGAATAGCGGTAACCGCTTCCTAGTCTACCACAAACCTGTTTAACCCAAGTCATGTGCATAGCTGAAGTTAAAACCCCAAAGTGATAGAGTGTTGTGTTAGGAGCAATGAATACTAAATCACTACAGAGCGTATCAGAACTTAAAAAGCCTATCGGTATATATGGTCTTCTCTGTGAGGATACTTTAGGGATTACTAGAAAATCAGAACTTGGCATATTTTCAACATGAAATCTTGTTGGGGTGTCAGCTAATTTCTGGGTTGGTATACTTTTGCTATCTAGTCGAAAAGACCGAACAGCTTCTACTCGCTTCATCGCTTCAGGCATTTTTTTAAGTATATGAGGTGAACAGTTTCCCAACCAAAGACACCATCTTTCATATCCATTAATAAATTCATCTGAACCAAGCCAACGCAAAAAATAGGGAGCAGCAGAAGGTTCAATAATTAAAAACTTATCTTTTTCTTCTGTTGTGAATAGATAATGTCCACCATCAATAGGTTTATTACCTATTCCAATATCAGGTACATTACAAAGAGGATTACTTCTCCTTAAAACGACTAAATTGAGAGCATCTACTAAATAAGGATTAATATTTTTAGCCTTGCTTTCAGACGGTTCTGACTTGACATTTTCATAATCGAATAGTCGCTTAACATTAAGATCTGATAAGGCAAAACCAATAATTACACAATGTACAGTAGCTTTACCCCTTGCTTCACTTGACCATTCAAATGTGCGATGAGCAAAATTAATTTTAACCCCTGAAGATAGCAAGTCTGTCCATAGAATACCAACCTGTTCTCCTTGACTAATAGAATTAGTTGAGACAAAAGCAGTTTTAATATTTGGGTTTAGTATCATGTAGTCTGCTGCTTTTCGATACCAACCAGTAACATAATCTAATAATCCTGAACTCTTTACATCAGAAAATATTGAAGTTATCTGATTACGTTGTTCATCAGTCATATATTTAGCTCCACTAAAGGGAGGATTGCCTAAAATATAATTCAACTCATTAGGATTAATAATCTCACTCCAGTCTTTTTCAAGAGCATCTGTCTGCACAATAGTTGCTGATTTTTTTAGTGGTAACCTAACATAATATTGTCCAAACTTTTCTGAGACTTTTAGGTTCATTTGATGGTCAGTTAACCATAAAGCAGTTTGAGCTATTTGAGCAGGAAACTCCTCTATCTCAATCCCATAAAATTGATCTACATTACAGAGAATATTCAAAGTAATGTCAATAGAGAGAGTGCTATTATCCTGATTAAGTTCAAGCAGTATATCTAACTCTAATTCTCTTAGTTCTCGATAAGCAACTACTAAGAAATTACCACAGCCACAAGCTGGATCTAAAAACTTTAACTCAGCTATCTTTTTATGTAATTCTTGAAGCCTTCTTCTTTGCTTCTTAATAGCTTCAAACTCAGCGCGTAAGTCATCTAAGAATAAGGGTTTTATCAGCTTGAAAATATTCTTTTCTGATGTGTAATGTGCTCCTAGCTTTCGACGTTTTTGTAAATCCATTACAGATTGAAATAAAGAGCCAAATATCGCAGGAGAAATACGACCCCAATCTAATTCACAACAGTTAAGTAATGTTCTCCTCATTTCTGCATCAAAAGAAGCCGTACTTAACCGCTGCTCAAAAAGCTGACCATTGACATAAGGAAAGGCTGCTAATTGCTCATCTAGATTTTTTAACCGCTTGTCTTGAGGCTTATTTAGTACTTGATATAAATCATCTAATAATCGAGCTAAATCTGAACCATCTTCTGTTGTCCTTTGCTGAATTAATTCTTTAAATTGCCACCGCTCAAAAATACTAGTATTATCAGCAAAAAGACAAAATAATAGACGAACTAGATAGACTTCTAATTCATGTCCTTCATATCCTATGGCCTTAAGTTTGTCGTGAAGCTGTCCCATTCTTTCAGCAGCTTCAATGTTAACTGCTTCTTCTGATTCTTTATAATGCGAAAAACGTAGAGCACGATCTTTAATTTCATTCCAAGCAAGAGACATATATTTTTAACTCTATGAACTTTAATCAATGCAGTGTGTAAACTTGATCTTTTTTCATTTTTAGTCGGTTATTGTAACTTAAAACATATTAAGAAACTCCTCTATTACTGCCTTAGTATGTTCATAACATTCTGAGGCAATAAATCTAGCTGTAGGTATTCCTTCGGATAGTAATAGGCGATCACGGCTGTAATCTCTCTTTACCTGTCCATTTTCATTATGATGTTCTCCATCCACTTCTAAAGAAATACACTTTCCTTTATGAAAGACTAAAAAATCAACCTCTAACCTGCCCGCTGAGTTTTTAGCTGAAATAGGAGAATTATCTGTATTAATACTACCGCGCGCATTAACAAAGAATAATACACCTCTATGATAAAGTTCTTCAGCTATACAGATCTCTGTCTCAGAACGAAAATACATCCCATTCCACTCTTTAGAAGGTAAGCCAGATGGAGTAGACTGATTGTCATTGGGTCGGGCGGTTTTACCTGTAACAGTTAAAGCTGATACCTTAGTAGCTGTTTCAACACGCTGTCTAAACTTATCATCAAAGAATAACCTCCACCAGTGCTTGGTTCCAGGTCCATCACGTTGATCCCCATAAGCTAAATGTAGGTTAGGATTAAATTCAAAATAGAATCCAGGTCTTATTCTTACCGATAACCAATCATTGACTTTTTTTCTAAATTCAGGTCTTCTTAGTTCTGAGTTAGGATAAGTGGCAGTTAGTAAGTCTAGTAGTTTATTTGTTTGGACTTCTAGATGATAAGGTAATTTACCTCCAATAGGGACAAGGTTACTTCTTGGTACTTTATGTTCTTGTCCTTTAAGTTCAAAATCTGTCATTTATATAGATCCTTCCCTATAAATTGGTTTCCTAGTTATTGCCTTCTCAAGATTATATCTGTTGACCATATTTCTTGTCCAAAAAATAGTATATAATTCAGTTTAAAAATCACCGTAGCTTTACCTATATTTAACCTTTCCTTATTGATTTCTTAATTGCTATGTAGAAATTAGTAGCTTAATCTGAACATATCAAGACATATAAACTTTGTTGTAAAAAAGAATGAAATTATCACAAGCAAGTACTAAAGTAACGCTCAGTTTGATTTTGATAGGAACAGTTTCCTTTGTTCCTCAATCAAATCGCACAAGCAGGTACTATTACTAACACCAAGAACGTTATCCTGATGATCGGTGATGGCATGGGCTGGGAATGGCTCGTGCTGCGGCAATTCAGAAACAAATTAATGCCGGAAACACGGGCAATAGTTTAAGTGACTTCTACACATCGGGTAAAGGTTCAGGGTTGGCTTTCCAAACTCTTGACAACTACGCCCTATCAACCACCTACGGACCAACCATTGCTAAAGCAAATGGAACTTTTAGTACTGGTAATTCTGCTTTAGATAATACGATTGATGCAACTGGTCAAAGTCCTGTATTACCTGGCTTCGTCTTGAATCCCACCTTCAACCCGGGTACAACTTCCTCTCGAGGAGCTTCTAATCCTAATCCCTATGCTGTAGGTAATCTGGTTGGTTTTGACCCTGTTAGAGGTGGCGCAACACCTTGGGATTCATCTTATTACGGTGGAACACCTGGCGCTGGCTTTGACAAAGAATATATCAAGCTTAGACATTTCTTTTACTTAATTAATGGCATATTACTCTCCTACGTTTATTCGCCGCACGACCCGAAAAAGAGAATAAGGATTTTTTTCGAGAGCATCACGTAATTTTTTTCGCTCGAACTGTTTCTGAGTTTTTGCCTTCTCTTTAATTGATCATCAGGTGCTTTTCCTACAAGAACATAATTTGTTTCAGCATTGGGTGAATTGAGAATTTTTCCACCTGCTTTTTGAATTAAAGCTTTAGCCTCCTCACGGTTAATATGTGATGATGTACCAAGAATCACCAATTGTTTGCCTTCTATAAAACTTTCACTAGAAGTTTTTTGTAATTCTCTCTGTATCTTTTGAAGATTTTCTTTTTCTTCTCTACAAGAATTTAGTTCTGAGTCTTTTTCCGTTATGCTACCTGTCGTCTCGGCTATTCTTTCTTGTAGAGAGATAAGTTCTGAGTCTTTTTCCGTTATGCTACCTGTCATTTGAACTATTCTTTCTTGTAGAGAGATAAGTTCTGAGTCTTTTTCCGTTATGCTACCTGTCATTTGAACTATTCTTTCTTGTAGAGAGATAAGTTC
>CASBQB010000246.1 GCA_949127655.1 Chroococcales cyanobacterium PMM_0086
AGTAAAAATTTAATTATTCGGCCACCTGTTGTTAAATCTCGCTCTAGAATTTCAGCTTTTACTCCCCCTAAAAAATCAATCTCAGTACCTAGAGAAAATCTTCTGCCTGGTTTAACTAGGGCTAACCACTGATTAGATTCTAACTCTTCTAAAAGTAATAGTTCTATTGGTGCTCCAGTCGATTTACGACCATATAGACGTGCAGGAATTACGCGAGTATTATTGAGCACTAGAAGATCCCCTTCAATAAGCCATTGAGGGAGTTGGTGAAAATGTTGATGTTTGAACTCTGTAGGGGAATTGACTACCAACAGACGAGAAGAGTCTCTCGGTATTGCTGGTGTTTGAGCAATAAGTTCTTTAGGCAGTTCGTAATTATAATTAGCGAGCATTTGATCTGGTATCATAAGGGAGTTAGATAGAGATGTATAAATAGTTTGGGTAAATCTACCCAAGCTTAAAGGAAAATAAGAGGGTTTTTCCCCTATGAAAGGATAAGTCTTTTTGTCAAAATATAAAAGTATGGCAAGAGAGGCAAGCATCAATGGATTATCTTTACTTTTTCGCTAATGCCAGCCTTTGTCTGCGAGTAGTTGAGTATCTTCGCCGCACGAAAGACATACCATCTTCTTCGCTAACATTGATTCACCAAATCAATGGTTGGATATTGAGAGTTAAATTTACTGAAATGCTGACTCCTTGTCAGCACGGGAACTTTAAAGCTCTGATGAATGAACTGGGCATTCCTTTTAATCCTGAACCACGTATTGGGATGGTCTTGTGGGATCTTGACGCTAAACAATCACCTGTTGAGGTGATGCGTCGTTATCAGGTGGCTATTGTCTCACATGGAGAACCAGATCGAACGGAAATAGAGGCTTTTCGTGAACAGTTTACCAGAGGTCTAGGCTATTGCCCTGAAACACTAGCTTAAGTGTTAAGCGGTAATAATTTTTAAGACCTTCTGGGTATCTTCTAAGGCTCCAACCACTCTGCATCTGGGTTGGGGCCAAACTCTGATTAAGGTGGGTGTTGCCCAAATATGATGCCTTTCTGCTTCTTCTGGCTGTTTGGAGATATCCACCACTTTCAATTTGTAGTTAGTGGGGAAGTTCTCTTCTAACAGTTGATGAATAATTTTCAGGGTTTCTTTGGTTTTGGTACTATTGCCGCACACAAAGAGCGTTAAGACATAGTTAAAATCAACTAAAATAGCTTCAGGAATTGGATTCCAATTGTAAGGAACAATCAAATCATGGGACTCCCAAAGTTGGGGAAAATTTTGACGATAACTTTCTATTAAAAGAGGATGAGAATTTTCTTGCTGCCAGGGGACTTGATGCCATTTGAGATCATATACCCCAAAGATAGCCTCTAAAAGTGTTCGGTGTCGTTTGACTGCGGGATAAACTTCAGCCCAGGTCTGGAGTTCTTGTGTTTGTGCATTTAAACCCCTATCTATTGTAGCTGTATAGAAGGGCACCAAAAAATGAGGAGGTTCTGGTAAATTTAATAACTCTTGCAGTTTAATACAGAGATTAAGATGCCAGCGTTCTCGTTTGGTGGAGTCAATACAGTAGACTAAATCCCCTCCTGGGGTAAATAGGGCAATCCCTTTAAAGAACTCGTTCATTCTTACTAACAGTTAGATTACATTCGACCACGCAGCATCATAGACATTTCATTTTGAGTTGGTGACATTTCCATGGCAATTTCTTCAGTAATCCTGCCTTCTTGGTAGAGATTAAATAGGGCCTGATTACTAGTGGTCATTCCGTCATATTCCCCATCTTTCATCAATTCATGAATTTCTTCATATTTTCCTTGCCGAATATAGTCTTTAACAGTTTCTGTATTGACTAGAATATCGTGATAGGCTGCCCGTTTACCATCGGTTGTCCGACAGAGACCTTGTGCAATAATGCCTACTAGAGACTCAGCAATCGCTACCCGCATCGCTGGTTGTTCTTCTGCAGTATATAGAGTTAATATCCTTTCTAAGGTTTTAATCGCACTGTTTGTATGGAGGGTTCCCATGACTAAGTGCCCAGTTTGTGCCGCTTTTAAGGCTGTATTAACTGTCTCTCTATCCCGCATCTCCCCAATTAGGATAACGTCTGGATCTTCGCGCAAGGCGGCTTTTAGGGCAGTGTCAAACTTCATTGTATTCAGCCCTACTTCCCTCTGTCTTATTAAAGAACGACGACTTTGATGGACGAATTCAATAGGATCTTCAATACTGATAATGTGTTTAGGATGCTCTTTGTTTACATAGTCTATCATTGCTGCCATTGTGGTTGATTTTCCTGAACCCGTTGGACCTGTTATCAAGACTAGTCCTTTATGTGAGTCAGAAATGTCTTTAAAGACAGGTGGTAGACGTAACTGTTCTAAAGTCAGGATCTTCATCGGAATCAGACGCAAGACCATTCCATGGCCTTTTAGAGAGTCAAATACATTGACCCTGACCCTGGCAAATTCATACTGAGTTGCACCATCAAATTCTAATTCTTTTTTGAAACGCTGAATTTCATCTTCCCTCAAGATTTCTCTTAGCCAACTCATAAACGTCTGTTCATCTGTTTCGGGAAATTCTGTCATCACCATTTGTCCCCGATCCCTCATCCTGGGAGTTTCCCCGACCCCTATATGTACATCTGAGAACCCCTCCTCGTTGGCTAATTCCACTAGTTCTCTTAAACTTGGATGTCCTGCAGTCCTTCCTGTTCTAGAACTAGGATTAGGATTAGGTAACATTTCTGTTCCCCCAATCGGCATTTTAGCTGTTGGTACTGTCGCTGGGGACAACTGACTTGTTGGTACTGTAGCATCAGTAACCTCTCCACTATCCGGTATGACCCTATCTACTTCTTTCTTCCGTCTAGGTTCTATTACTGGTACACTTAGGGAGGGGACAGGTAACGGTGAGGGAAGTTGCACTCCAGGACGGGGGGTGTTAGTCATCTTTAGATCTCCATGTTTAAAAAGATTGGCTTTTCCTTAAATGGCGGCACTATCTTTATTTTATAGGATGCCCCTTTAAGCGTCTCAACTATCTCAGAAGTTTTGCTTTTAATCTGAGACTTTCTGAGAAGCTCTTATTTTTATTGTAAAGAAATATAAATTTTTTTCAGTTCTTATCTTTAATTTGTTGAGGTCTTTTTTACTTGTTTTTTTAGGATCAAGGTAAAGTTAACCTTTTTTTGTTTAAAAGGTAGCTTTATTGAGATTAAGTTTACTTGAGTTTTTAGTAAAAAAGTTAATATAGATTAACGTTAGCATAAATTTTAGGTCGTATATGTAAAGTTAAATAACAAATAAGGTCAAGTCTTTCTCATATTTCTTATACTCAGGAAATAAGGGAAATTAACGAAAGAAACAAATTTAAACTAGCTAGATTTGGAGAAAAGACGATGCAATTGACAAACCAACAAGAGATCAAAAGTTTTTATTCAGTTACCGTTGCCAGAAGTTTTTTAATATGGACATTCACATTACTAGTATCTCTATTGGTTATAGGCTTTCCACTCATAGTCTTAATGGCCTTATTGGGAGCCTTTTTAGCAATGACGCTGCATACTTTATTACCGATGAGTTCTGTATTACTAGTTGCTAGCATTTTGATAGGCCTACCTCTAATGGCTGTATTCACAGGTGCAGCATTCCTAACCTTGAAAGGAATTCATCCATCAGAAGTGCGCTGGTTAAGTTGGTTAAACGGAAAATCAGAACCCACTCATAATGCTATCTATGCTAATTGCCCTTTGACTTGTCATGTCCATGAATAGATCTTAGAGAACCTCACGCCAAACCAATCTCCAATATTAAGTTCAAAAGTTCTAATAGCAAGATTTAAGAAACCCGATGATTGTCGGGTTTTTTTTGCGATGCTTTACCTTTTCTTAGTAATTTCTTAATTGATCTATAAAGAGATCTGTTCTAAGCTTTTGGCATAAACTCTATTTGTAGACTAAATCTATGGGAAAAAAAATTAGAAAATTGTTACTAAGCAGGCTTAAATTCAAGACACTAACAGCAATCACCCTGATTTTAGTTATAAGTGTTTCCTTGCTTTCTCAAATTGCTCAAGCCCGTAATACAACTAACCCCAAAAACGTGATCCTAATGATTGGAGATGGTATGGGTTGGGAAATGGCACGTGCTGTAGCGATTCAAAAACAAATCAAGGCTGGAAATTCTGGCAGTAGCTTAAATGATTTCTATACAAAAGAGAAGGGATCAGGGTTAGCTTTTCAAAAACTAGACAACTATGTTCTCTCGACTACCTATGGAACAACCATTGCTCCAGCTAATGAAGTTTTTAGTACAGGCAATTCTGCCCTTGATAACAGTTCTAAAATAACAGGTCAAAGTCCCGTTTTGGCTGGTTTCGTCTTTAATCCCACTTTTAACTCAGGTACAACTCCTACTGGAGGCGCTGCTAATCCTAATCCCTATGCAGTGGGTAATCTCGTTGGGTATGATCCTATTAAAGGTGGAGGAACACCTTGGGACGCAGCTTATTATAGAGGAACTACTCCAGCAGGCTTTGATAAAGAATATATTAAACATAGCTATCCCGACTCAGCTAACACCGCGACAACTCTCTATACTGGGGTAAAAAGTTATAACAATGCTATCGGGGTCAATATTTACGAGCAGCCTTTAAAGTCTACCCTGGCTATTGCGGCTCTACAAGGAAAGTCCACTGGATTAGTTACCTCAGTACCAGTAGATCATGCTACGCCTGGTGCTGCTGCAGCCAATGTCAACCGCCGTAATAAATACGACAAGGAATATACTAACCTAGATAACATTCTGCAGCAGGAACTGCGTATCTATCAGCCAACCGTTTTACTAGGTGGTGGTCATCCCCTGAGTACCCCTACCGCACCTCTTCCTGGTGGAGTAGAACCACCTAAAAGCTTTGACTTTATCACCCAAGATACTTATGATTGTCTAGTTGCTAACCCCCTCAATAATCGCTATGACTATAGATTCCTTGAGCGTGGCCCTGATGCAACTAAAGCTTTACTCTCAGCTGTAAGTACAATTAATCCTAATTCAGGTAATCGTCTCTTAGCAATATATGGTGCAAAAGGACAAAACGGGAATCTGCCGATTAATTCTGCTGATGGAACGTATCAGAACACAGGGTTAGATAACTTCTCTTTGCATACCTCTGCCCAAGCAACCGGAATTCCCAATCCTGATACAGTGCGACCCCTCAACCCAGGAGAAACCGATGCTCAATTTATCGCTAGAGAATTAAATGAGAATCCCCGACTCAAAGATCTCACCCAAGCAGCTTTAACAGTTCTCAGTAAAGATCCTGATGGCTTTTGGTTAATGGTAGAAGGGGGAGATGTTGATTGGGCTGCACATGATAACAATTTAGATAATCTGATTGGTGCTGTAGCTGATTTTAATGATTCAGTAGATTATGTTATGAACTGGATTGCTAATAATGGGGGTTGGGAAAAAAATCTGCTCATGGTTACCGCAGATCATGATCACTACTTGACCCTTAATGATAACTTTCCCGAACTATTGCGCAGGGTTGGTGCTCATAACTTAACTTACTCTAAACACACTCCCACTGATGCTGGTCACTTCTGGGGGTCTGATGGTTCAGATCCAGCTCAAGCTGACAGTTTAGTTAAGTATAAGTGGGGAAATCACAGTAATCGTCCTGTTCCTGTCTATTTCCAAGGTCAAGCTTCTGAGATATTACTTAATTTTGTTGGTCAGGGTTACCAGTCCTATGATCAATCTGTTCCTGGAATTCCTGGGTTAGTAGATGAATCTCATACCTATCAGACTCAGCTTCAAGCTATCGAAAAAGTCGCTGTATCTGGTAGTGCGATCAATTAAAATAACCAATTGTTAAACAAACCTCTCTAAAATGCGTGATTTTGGGGAGAAAGTTTGACATACTTAAGATTACTATAAATTTGAGAGGATGTTAAGATGCCCTATACCAAAGAAGACGGTGGACGTTTAAATAACTTTGCAGCGGAGCCTAAAACCTATAAAGCTGAACCTCCTAGCAAAACAGAACAGAAAAACTACATTATTCTCGGCTCATTAGCTATATTACTGATAGCTGGACTGGTTACTGTAGCTGTATATGCTTCCCAAGTAACTCCTTAATTCCCTTGGCGTACCTGTTCGGTATAGTCTTTGGACTTTAGGCGGCGAAACTGTTCTAAAACAATAGAGCGCCAAGAGAGGGGAAAATAGGCTAGGAAAAGACCTAAAACTGAGCGAGGTGATTTACCTAGAACTTCCATTGATTTCTGGAGTAATTTCTTACCTTGGTCAGTTTCCCCATTTTCTATCAATCTTAAGCCTAAATCTTCTTGTATTTGGGCTACTTTGGTGATCCTGCGCTCTTCTAAATCTTTAAGAGTAAAGCGGTAACTCTCTACTGAAAATAATTTAGCTTTGAGAAAGTGCAGATTTTGTCTGAGACTCGTCTGTCCTCCATGAAAGCGATATTCCATTAAAAATTCAGGTAAGAAGTACCCCTGTTTTTGGGCAATAGCTAAACGAACTAGTAGATCAAAATCCTCACAACCATCAGCTTCTGGTCGCATATAATCTATGCTAGCTAAACTGTCTTGACGGAAGAGAGTAGAACCTACTTGCAGACTCTGATATTCAAATGTCTGCCACAGGAGATCGGGGATTATTCCTTCTGCTAAGCGGTCTTTTTTCCAACGGGTTGAATTTTGCTTGCTTACTTCTTCCAACTTCTCACTTTGAGCATTAATAATCCAATGATTTGTACAGACAAAATCTACTTGAGGATAGTTATCTAAAATAGTAACTGTTTTAGCTAGAAAATCAGGGGTGAGAGCATCATCATCATCAAATTTAAGGAAATACTCTCCCTGTGCTGCAGCAAAGCCAGAACGCATATTCTTACTACGTCCCAGATTTTCTGGCTGTCGTATATAGCGAATACGTGGATCACTCCATTGACTGATCATAGTCGGGGTAGAGTCGCTCGAAGCATCATCACAGATGATTAATTCAAAATCCTGATAGGTCTGTTTAAGAACACTGTTAACCGCATACTCTAAATAATGAGCACGGTTATAGGTTGGAATACAGATAGAAACTTTAGGCATTTTTCTTGGGCAAAAGTTGAGCAAAAGTTCTAAATAAAGCTGCTTTGCTTTTTTTAAGATTCTTGCTCAAATTGCGGTTGATTTTGTTCCAAAAACCAGATGATTTTAATTTGCTTGGTCTTAATTCAGGTTGTTTTAAAAAGCGATAGTGTAAGAATACCTCTTTATAGCGAATATCTACATCTTTCCCCTGAGTTAGACTTGCAAAATCAGCTGCAGGATAATTCATATAATGAAGTCGATGAATTGGTTTTAACCCTTGTTCGTTGTAGAGAACATTATCTATATTGATGAAAGGATCAGCATCTGCACAATTTCCGGTTCTCTCTTGATTATCTAGACTTTGTGTAAAATTATAGATAGGATGCTCTAAACGTAAGGTAAGATAACTAAATAAAAAAGCATCATCCCAACCATTTAACCAAGAGACTTCACCCTGTTCAATTAAAAGTTGTTTCAACTTATTTAGTTTTTGGTCATTTAAAATGCCTTGCTTGGAGGCAAAAAAACTAGAGCAATGAATTTTACTGCTTACATCAGGAGCAGTGTAAAGTCCTGTTTTGCTAATCAAAGGGATATCTAAAGCTGCATTTTCAACGGGTTTGCTATATTCCCAATCATCAAAAACGAAATCATAGTTATTTAGTTTAGCAAATAAATTGTCTAGAGGCTTCATGGCCAGACTATCTCCATCATAGAAAACAAATTCCGTAAAAGGACCATCAAAAGAAGCAAATTTACGGTGATGGTTTTTACTCCAACAAGGTCTTCCTACTGGTTTTTGCTTAAATTTGGGGTAAGCTTGCCAAACTTCCTGGGCAAAATTCTCCCATTTGGTAATAGCTGTCTCATCTGTAAAGAGACTTACTTGAGGACGCGCATCTATTTCCCTTTTAACTTTCTCTAGACGATCATCAAAAGGTATAACACATATAGGAATATCTCCACTTACATTTTGTTCAATACTGTTAAGCAGAGCAACAAGTTGGTCATAAACTACATCATTGGCTAGAGTATAGATACCTTTTGTGTTCATTGGAAAAACTTGTAAATCTTCTAAGTTAGCTTAACATTACTTGAATGCTCAAAACTTTTAGGTGCATCATTAAATGACACACCCTACAAGAATCTTCTTAACCTTTAAGCAACCCAGTGTTTAGCGACAATTTCAGCTAAATCGACAACTCTTTGAGAGTAACCCCATTCATTATCATACCAAGCAATAACTTTAACTAAATCCCCTCCCATGACTAAAGTTAGCTCTGCATCTACAATAGAAGAAGCTTCAGTCCCGCGATAGTCAGATGAGACCAGAGGTAAGTCACTATAGTCTAGAATGCCTTTGAGATATGTTTGAGAGGCTAGTTTTAAAACCTCGTTAACCTGTTCAGCAATGGTACTTTTTTCTATTTGCACTACTAAATCAACTACCGAAACATTGGGGGTTGGTACACGCATTGCAATTCCATTTAGTCTTCCTTTCATCTCAGGTATGACTAGGGCTACTGCCTTAGCTGCTCCTGTCGAAGTTGGTACTATATTCACAGCAGCCGCTCTCGCTCTGCGAAGGTCTCTGTGACTTGAATCAAGAATTCTTTGATCTCCAGTATAGCTATGAGTTGTCGTCATAGTTCCTTTAATAATGCCAAAGTTTTCATGGATAACTTTAACTATAGGGGCTAGACAGTTGGTTGTACAACTAGCATTACTCAAGATAGTGTATTCATCATGTGTATAGAGGTTATCATTTACTCCTACAACGTAAGTTCCTATATCAGGACCTTTTCCAGGTGCTGTGATCAGGACTTTTTTAGCGCCAGCTTGAACGTGTTTAGAAGCACCTTCAAAATCCACAAAAACACCAGTTGCTTCAATAATCAAATCAACACCCCAAGCTGCCCAAGGGAGATTTAAGGGATTGCGATCAGAGAAACACTTGATCGTTTTTCCATTTACAGTTATGGTGTCTTCACCTGCTGAGATCTCCGCATCTAGCTTACCCAGCATGGAGTCATATCTTAGGAGGTGGGCATTAGTTTTAGGATCTGAAGTATCATTAATCCCCACCACTTCAATTTGTGTTTCTTTTCTTCCTAACCAACATCTTAAAAAGTTGCGGCCAATGCGTCCAAATCCGTTGATAGCTACTCTAATCACTGCGTCTTGCCCTCTATGCGTTAGCTGAATAGATTAAAAAAATATTAATGC
>CASBQB010000247.1 GCA_949127655.1 Chroococcales cyanobacterium PMM_0086
ATTTTTTTTTTTTTTATTTCTCGCTTCTTTTATTCGATAGATTCCTATTCAGATATTCTAAATCCCTTCTAGAATCGATTTTAAGGCTTTTTTATATCCTTTCAGGTATATTTATAAGGATATGCTTAATCTAAGGGGTTCTAGGCTTATCTAGGATAAATACACTTTTTCTATATTTACCGTACTATTTTTACGTCTTTAGGTGTTGAAATAGTACTTAAAAATATTCATCCTCATCTTCATTCATTTCTAGGAATCTCATATCTGATTCCCAATCATCTTCAAGCTCTATCTCTAGATTTTCAGAAATATTAAGAGGGATTAGAGTAGGCTCTAGAATCTCGCCTATCTTAATTAGCCTCGGATACCTTTTCTCGTAGGGACTTCTAAGCTGCTTTTTGGTGAGGGATTCCCGATAATTTTCGGGAATTTCCCAATGCACTATACTCTCACCTTTTAGCTTTGGCCATTCAGAATAGGCTATTATTTCATATTTTCTAAAATATCTAAGCCTTTTTTTCTCTAGCCTAGATAGCCTAGTAGCTATAGTGCTATTTTTCCCGCACTTAGAGCACTTATATCTCTGATTACCTAATTCATTAGTACCATTCCGGTATAGGCGAGATTTTAGGATTTTCTCATGATTTCCTACTGAGATACTATTAGTGCATTTTTGACAATAACGCATAGGATTTTTCGACTTTAAAAACGACTTGGTGACTCTATAGAGTGTCCTACCGCGTAGGAAAATCCTATGAGCTTACTTCAATTCTAGCTCATAGTATGTATTATGAATCCCTTACCAGAACAGAAAAGAAGAAACAGACTATACTAATAATGCTTATTGCCCGTTAGGCACTCAGAAGCCTTAGAGCCTGGTTAAAATGTATAATAAGCTACATTTTTAACCAGGTAATTACTTATAGATTACTAGGTAGATTACTTTATAGATTACTCTTGAATGCCTTTAAGTAATCTAGGTAGATTACTTAGATTACTCTTTATCCCATAAGATATCCCTATTCTTACTCGTAATCTACCTAGATTACTTTTTAGATTACTCACTAAGATAATTCTCATATAGCTCATTCTTGATTTTATCTTTCTCAATATGAAAAGGATGAGGGATTCCCTTTAAAATAAGTGATTTATCATTCTTAATAGCATCATCAATATTTTTAAGCATTCTTGCATAATCAAGCGTGCTATCCTTATTTAAAAATAAAGCTTCATACCCTTGGTTATATTTCAATTTATTTTTATTATGGGAGTTTAACCATTTTTTGAAATTTTTATGATTTTTGAAAGTAAACTGCCTAATCGATAATTCACTTATCAATCTGGCATATTGATAAGAGTACCCTATCTCTAATTGAGAATCTTTAAATCTAGAGTGATAATTTTCTCGGTATTCATTACATTTAATGATTTTCTCTTGCGTGAATGGCTTCATTCTCGGTAATCTATTCAAGGGATTATTTAATAAATTATTAAAAAAAGTTTCGGGTACATTTATAGCTGATTGCTCTATATCTTCTGTAAAAAAACTTTCTTCTATATCTTCTAGTGAATCATCTTCAATATCTAATTCAGAAATCGAGTAACACATTTTATTCTTATATCCTCTCATCTTATAGATATCATCTATCTTTTTATAAGGATTGATAGGATTAGAATTATCATATTGATATACTTCTTTGAGGGCATAATTAGCTGTCCCGTGAAAGATTCCTTTAAATGCAATGCACTTTACTTCTAATCTATATATGCCTATCTGCTTTTCACTTTTTTCATTAATAATCTCTTTATGAAGTACATCTACATTAGGAAATAAATTCTTAAGATGATATAGTACTCTAAAAGGAATATTCTCTATATTATTTATTCCCGATAATTCTATGAAATTTTTCAAGCCTTCTTTAGTAATTCTATTAGTTTTTTGTGAATAATCTACACCATTAGTATCAGTGAGTATATCTTCTATTAATATAGCTTTAGGCGTTGGTAATACCTTCTTATTCCAGTTATTTTCTTTATCAAAAAACCTGTAAGCCTGACAAGTATTCTCACTTGTTAAGCGCTGATTCCTAGCAGGTATTGCTATCTGATTGATATCGAATACGCAACCGTCTGTGATTGTCTGACAAGCGTTTAAGCCTTTTTCAAGGTACCATGCCATAGCTCTACATCTAGCTGTAATATTATTACCTACAATCACATTACCAATATCGAAAAAAGGTGATACCATATCGCCATATAAGGTATTGATAATTAGTTTATAAGTCTCATTCTCAGGTGATTTTTTAGGATATTTAGCACGCTCTAGGATTAGATTTTTTACTAATAAATCACCTAAATTAAGGGAATACCAACTATGGCAGTATCTCTCTCTAATTAAAGTATCGCCTTCTTTGTGCTCGCTTGAATGTAATCCCTTAAATTCTTGATTCTTTATCTTTAATTCTTCAATGGAACTTACTCTCATATCCTTAGGATAGTAGATAGCATCAATCATATATAAATTATCTAATAATTCCCTTCTTTGCTCTTTAGAGCATATATTATCAAGCCATTGGATAAAATCATGGTTAATTACTGCTAAAGTGATTTCATTAGTAAAAATGCGCGTATAGCTACCATCTTCTATATTCTTAAAGGCAGTATCTTGATTATCAGTATCAGTTTTCAATTCAGGGATTTTACTAGCATCTACTATCCAAGAAATTAAAAAATCTTGCCTTTTAGATAATTCTTTTTCAAAAGTAGAAACACGGCCAAACCATAAGCCTGCTACCAATTGATTCCCATAAGCCTTTAAAAACTCGCCTAAGCTTAAATACTTAGAATTACCTGATAAGGGATATCCAAAACTCATAGGAATTCCTAAAGGATAATCTTGAATAATTAAGCCATTTCCATAAGCGCCTGCTATATCAATATCTACTAGATAATCTTGATTCTCTATCTTTTTAGAGATATCAATCACGATTCCCTTATCGATAATAGTATTCAAGGGCCGGTTGTTGAATACCCTACCACCATCGCATTTTGCTAGATATCTTCTAGAATTAGATTCTCTTTTTAGATAATCACTATTGGCATATTTAGTCATTTCTTTTAGGAATTTTTCATCCTTTACCTGATTTAATAAAGAAGATTTAAATAAATCAGCAACCGTACGACCTATAGTAAGTTTAGGCATTTTATAGAAAGATTCTAAGGCTAAAGATTGATATACTTTTAGGAAATTATCACCAAAATTACTGTAAATTTCTGATACTTTTAAATCACCTAAAGCGTAATTATCAAAGTCATCTTGCCTATTTAAGTACATATCTCTCATTTTTGATTTATCCTTATTTGAAAATAATTCTTTAAAATCTAATTCAACATTAGTGATTTTTGCTAATCCCTCATAGCTTAAAATACCTGCTAAGCCTGCAGTATCCATAATCTCAATTCCTACCTGATAAGATTGATTATCTATCTCTAGTAGCCATGGCATTAAGCAGTAAGGTAAAAATCTTTGTCCATATTGCGTATAAGTACGCATTCTTCTCTCTTGCCTAATCCCTTGCTTTTTAGGATTAATAATCAAATTTCTTACATCATCCTGATAGATTCCCTGAAAGATTCTAATTATATCAGCTACTGCAAAATGAGCATAAAGCCTGATAATCAGCTTAGGATAATCTTTAAAGAATTTAAAAGCCTTATTCCTATGATTGGTGATTGCACAATCTATTTTACAATCTACTAAGTAATCTACCGCTATGAAACCTGATTTGAATAAAGAATGCCTAGCTATTTCCTTAGAATCAGGATGTGAATAAATTTTACCATCGCCTGCTAAAGACGCTACCTGCAGTGTGAGAGTTTGGGAGAGATGATTGTGAGAATCGTAGCTACCAAGCTTAGCTGATTGGAATTCACTATCTATATTAAGAGGTAGGTAAATTACATCATGAGCTAAATTTCCCTTACACTCTATATATGTAAGGTCTTGTGAGAGTGTATAAAATGCCGTCATATGATCGTACAGAGTTTTTTTTATTATAGAACATTTAACCGTGTTCTATTTTTTTTTCGAGTAATCTAAAAAATAGATTGACAGTAGATTGGATTGTATGGTAGATTAAAAAGTAATCTAGGTAATCTAGACAATCTAAGTAATCTAAGAGAGGGAATGGCTACATCTAATCACAAATTGCAGGGATACGTACATCCTAACTTATGGGAAGCGTTCCTAAAATTTAAAGAAAAAGAGCGATTAAAATCAGACTCAGAAGCGTTAAACACAATGATATCAAAATTTTTAGAGATTACTACCGATAATCAAGTAATCCCTCTAGAAGAAATCATTGAGAGAAAGATAGAAGAAAGATTACTTCCTTTGCTAAAGAGAATCGAAAATCTAGAGAGTAATCTACCTGACAATCTACCTGACAATCTACCTGACAATCTACCTGAGAATACAGAGAAAATCACTGCCTATGCTCTAGCCAAAAAATATGGCTTAAACCAAACCACAGTAAGGAACTGGATTAAGCGCGAATATTGGGAAAAAGTGCCCGATAAATGGATATATGATTCCAACCTCAAATTATTTATTAAATAAGAAAAAAAACAATGGCTAACCAAACACCAAAAGTAATGGGAGCGCGGGAAATGGCAGTAATTTTAAAATTCAAGCCTGAATTGATAGCTGATACGAAAAAACTACTAGCTAAGCTAAAGGATGAGGGATTCATCTGGAATAAAGATAAAGCTGATTGGGTAAAAAGCTCAGGCGAAATTACAATCATGATAACTGCAGGCGATGATCATATAGATGCTTTAGCGGAAAAAGTAATCCAATCCCTTATTGATGAATATGAATATGGGAATCTTAGCTTAAGCAACCCTGAATATCGCCCTACTCAAGCCAAAGATAGAGCAGGGATAGATAGAGAGGGATTTTCCTATGTATATTTGAATTTTCAAAATACAGATGATTAGATAAGTACAAGTACAGGCTTTAAGCTATATCTAAAAAATATCTCTTAAAGCTTACAACCCTCATTCTCTCGTTAAAAACCCTGTATACTACCTGTATAGTAACATAGGGTTAGTGGAAGCGAAAAGTCCAAAAAACACTTTCACTAACGTAATTTTACTATATACTAAGTACATTGCTCTATTCTATACTCTATAAAAATTATAAGATGGTATATAGAACATACAGGTAACACAGTAATATTGGGGTTAGTGCCCCAATATTTCCCGCTATTTTTTTTTTTTTTATTTCTCGCTTCTTTTATTCGATAGATTCCTATTCAGATATTCTAAATCCCTTCTAGAATCGATTTTAAGGCTTTTTTATATCCTTTCAGGTATATTTATAAGG
>CASBQB010000248.1 GCA_949127655.1 Chroococcales cyanobacterium PMM_0086
CGTAAGCTCTACGGGGTTAGCTTGTGGAGTAGATAAACCTTTCTTGAGTCATCAAGAAACTACATTGAAGCAAGAAGTAAACAGCAAATTTAGGTTTGCATAGGTTTTACAGAGCGGTGATTGTTTGGTTAATTCAATAGGTAAGGTAGCAGCACGAAAAAGCAAAACGACTCGTTCACTGGGATCAATAAGCCATGCTAACTGACAACCACAACTCAAACAATGGAGCAACTTTCGAGTAACTCGCATTTTATTTTGCTCAGGGGAGAGAATTTCGATAACCCAATTAGGGAAAATTTCAAGGCCAGTGCTAATAATTTCTCCATTCTCATCAACAGGAATATCTTTTGCAGAGATAACCGCAATATCAGGAACAATGGAACGTCCAGCAAAGGTACAACGTAGTTCGGGGAATGCTTCGTATTTTTGACTAGCAGCGTTAATTGCATCCACTAAACGATATTGTAAACGACTATGTTTTCCTGCAGACATGGGTTTTTGAACGATTTCTCCCTCGACAAATTCCCAAGCGGGCGACTCTTCAATCTCAGAAAACTGCAAAAATTGCTCAAGTAAGAGAGTCCCAGTAGTCATAAACTCTTAATATACAAGATCCACTCTGCCATATTTAGCACTCACAGGTTGAGTAGGATGATCTAGATTATACTGCCAAGCCCACATTTGATCACCTAGGGAAAAATGCCACCATTCTCCAGGATGACGGCGAAACCCAGCTTCAACCAGACTATTAAGCAAAATTTCTCTACGACTCTGATAAAGAATTGCTTCAGGAGATGAGTGATCTTGATAATAATCAGGCTGCGATCTATCTGACAATTCGTCAATCTCTCCCCCCATCTCAATAATAGCCCCTTTCTCATCAACTAGAGTTAAATCTATTGCAGCACCCGTACTATGTGGGGGCGGGGTCTGGGGATTTTCACTAGGGACTGCCCAAATACTATAAACTTTTTCCCAAATTAACGCCTTTTCTTCTGGAGAGAGTTCTTTTTTTTTACTTCCCTTCTGCTCTAGAATACTCTTAAAAGTATAATCAACCATGTACATTTGCACATAGACTGGTCGATAAGCATCAAAAACTTTTAATTTCCAGCCTGGATAATTAACCTGTAAGTTATCTTGTGCGAGGATTAGAGCATTAAGTACGCCTTGACGTAACGAGTAAGGTGATAGACCTTGATAATCTGCTCCTAATTTAGCATAGGGGGGTATTGGGTCTACTGAAAATTGAGCTAAAGGGATAGGTACTAAAGCTTCCCCACAGTCTTCAATAGGAACCAATAGATAAGGTTTAGAGGGTTTGTCGGGGTTGATTGAACTTATAGACATCAAGAATTACTTCCATAACAACATTAAGCGGGAACTGCTTGACTACTCTCATAGGACCAAAAACTCCCTGGACCAACAGAAAGCACATTTCCGTCTGGTGCGTAGAGAAACCAATGTCCGTAGTCTTGGGAATAAGTTGCAAAAAGTCGTAGTATAACAAGGTGTTCAAAGGTAAAAACTGCGTCCCAGGCAGGAGGAAATATTTTAACAGACTGCAAGGTAAGATTTTCCAAACGATGAATTGCCCTCTCAAGTTTATCTCGTTCATCTCCAGAGGCTGCTAGAATTTTTTCCCCTTCCTCTAATCGCCAGTCACAGTTATAAAGCCATAGGTGCCATTCTCCATGAATTTTCTGCCCTTCTCCACTAGGTGGTAAGGGTTGACCAAATTCTAAAGTAAGAAAGCTACCAAATCCTAAAGAAACACCCCAAGCCTTCAGTCCCAAAAGTGGATCAACCTTTGCCTGTATTTCCTGAATATTCATGTGTTTACAGTTCTTTAGCTTCCAAACATTTCTACGCCCTCCTCTACTATATCAAGATAGCCATAATCCTGACCACTAATAGCATCGTGTAGACTGCGTATCTCATCTTGGGAAAGCCTTCGACCTATAAGTCTTTCGATCTCACCAACGGCACCAGCAAATTGCTTGTTTTGGGCTTTATTATTGCCTGGTGTACCTCTTGAAGACATAAGAATGTAGATGTCTTTGCCATCGGCAGGAATTGGTGAAGGTGGAATCAGCCCGCGAAGTCATAATTTACTATAGAATAATCTTTAAAGTATTATAAAGGTTTAGAGGGTTTGTCGGGGTTGATTGAACTTATAGACATCAAGAATAACTTTGACCCAACTATCAGCTAATGATTTTAGCAGGAGATCGCCCTTTTCTTTGCTGGCAACTGTAGCATCTCCTATCACTCCACTCCTTGATAATTCCTTCGTCAACCAAGCAAAGGGTAAATTACCTTCTAGAGTTAATAAACTCTTCTCTGGTAGTCCTTGAGGGTATTCTCGCACAGCTAGAGACATCTTAACCTGTTCGGGTAAAAGGGTAAGTAAGAGACTTGTTTCAGCATCTCCTGCATGGATACCATATTCTAACTCTTCTGGAGTTAGTAGCTTTGCTGCTATATTAGGTACTTTCCAAGTAAAGTGAGGGAAAACGAGAAAGTCTTCATATTTTTGATGAATATCTCTCGCTACGATCTCCATAATTTGGGGTTGTCCACCATGGGAGTTAATTAGTATCAGCTTACGAAATCCTGCTTTATACAGACTATCTGCTACCTCTAATAAGATACAAGAAAGAGTCTGACTAGTTAAAGTAATTGTGCCTGGAAAATGACAATGTTCATTAGATTTTCCATAGTATAAACAGGGCATGGAATAAGCTGGTATACTTTCTTCTAATTGATTTAAAGCCTTACCTATTACCCCCATACCTATAGCCGCATCTACAATAAGAGGTAAATGCGGCCCATGCTGTTCTATTGCGCCTACAGGCTGAATAATTACTACATTTTCTTTATCTGGCATTGAGGCTATTTCTGACCATGTTAAATAGGCAAAAAAACGCTCAGGTGGTATAAATCCGTGCATCATATATATACTTAAAATATTTTTAGCTACTCTAGTTATGTATAGTGTTGCGCTTAAAGTTGCTAGTAGTCCTCATCTATCAGAGGACTTTAATTATTCTATCTCTGACTTCATTCTCTGTAGAGTTAGAGACATCTGATTGAACATTTCTTGAGGTGTTATTCCAAGCTGATTTAATTGAGTTCTCATCTGTTCAATAGTCATTTTGGCCATAAAGTCTTCAGATAACTCACAGCGCTTCATCAAGATTTTATAACGATCCATGAAGTCTTCCATCTTTTCAATGTAAATTTTTTTCCCTTGGCGATCAAATTTTCCATAGCTGGTTCCTAAATTTACTAAGAATTGATATTCTTCCATTAGAGTTTTGACTTCACTTTGCACTATATCTGAATCAAAAAATCCCATTTTCACTAATCCTTCATATACTTGTTATATTTTAAAAGACTCTCCCTGGTCAGCAAAATACGGGTTTCCGTATCCTGAAGATCAAGGTTACTTTTCTGACAACCCAATTAAAAAGAGAAAATAATAAAATACCTTGTTTTAGCTTAGCTTATGGATATCTTTACTCAACTTCATAAATCCCCCCGTCAACCCAGAATGGCGATGCTCCTAGCGCTGTTAACTATTGTCTTACCTCTACCTATTGCAGGACTTCACAAGTTTTACTTAGGACAGTATCTATGGGGGATCATTTATCTCACCCTATGGAGTACTCCTGTTCCCAGAATAGCCTGTGCTATAGATGCAGTTTGGTATTTTCTACAAGATCCCCAAAGTTTTGATCTCTCTTACAATTCTAGACTTTCAGAGCCTATATCTGCTGGTAAAATGGAGGTAGAACAGGTTGAAGCTATTACAGTGGCCTTGGAAAAACTAGAACAGCTTCGTCAGCAGGGTCTCGTTTCAGAACTGGAATTTGAACAAAAACGTCGTCAACTCCTCGAACGTCTCTAATTGCTATGAAGTGGTTACAGCGACAAAAATTACGCGCTACTCTGGAAAAAAATCCCTATCATCGTCTTCACTCCTCATTAGAAGTAGCAGTTGCAGCAGAGTTAGGCATACAAATAGATGTCAACCGTGCCACAATTGATGAATGGTTACGCATATCCCTTATTTCGATTCATCAAGCACGTAATTTAGTAAGCTTGTCCCAGATGGGTGTTCAATTCCTCTCGCTAGAAGATCTCGCAGCAGCTTTAAATCTTTCTTTGACACAAATTAAGTTTTTTGAACCTATCCTCTACTTTGGGTATTACGAACCGAGTAGTTTAATTACTCCTCAACGTCTCAATGTCAATCAAGCTTCTTTCTCTGATTTAGAGGGGATCTGTTTGATAAATAGTCGTCTTGCTGATGCTATAATCGAAGATCGCCAAGAAAAAGGTTCATATAAGAGTTTAGCCGACTTGCAAAATAGGCTCAAACTAGATGGACAGTTGATGTCTCAACTCATACATTACTTGCACTGCTAAAATAATCATGCTTCATTTTTGTTACTCTACAGTCATTGACGCACCAATTAAGGTCGTTTGGAGTTTTCATGAACGCGCTGATATATTAGATATCTTAACCCCTCCTTGGCAACCTGTTCAGGTCATCTCTCATCAAGGAGGCTTAGATGTTGGATCAGTTTCTCGGTTCCGTCTCTGGTTGGGATTTTTTCCTATCTCATGGGTAGCTAAACATATTGAGTGTAACAAACCATCCCTTTTTGTGGATCAACAAATTACTGGACCAATGCAGTATTGGATACATCGCCATCAGTTCATTACAGAAGATCAACAAACTCGCTTAACAGACTCTATAGACTATGAGATACCAGGTGGATTTTTAGTTGAATTTTTAATAGGTTGGTGGGTGGACTCTCGTCTAAAGGAAATGTTCCGTTACCGTCATCAAATTACACAGGAATATTGTAAAAATTAAGCTTTAGTAATAGCAATGGTTGCTTAATTCAGAAAAAATTACTGTTAAGATTTACTACATTTCAAGCAATGGTAATTCTTATTAGTTTATATAATAATATGAATAGGTAATTATCTATAATAATAGCTATTAATTGCAATTAAATTAAACAAGTTCAAAAAAATTAGCTGGAGAAGTGATTATTATGACAAGTGAATTTTTATATGGAATAGGAGCAGGAATAGTTTTATTAGGTATCTTATTGACATATACTTCTTTGACAAAGAGTTATCAAAAAAGTATAGAGAAACTTTTAAATAAACAGATTGAAATTCAGAATGAAAAGATTCAAATTACGTCGGATTTAACAACGTTTAAAAATGCTCATCAAGAATGGCAAGATAATAATGAGAGACTGAGAAAAGAAATAAACCAATTACAAGTTACGCTAAGAAGTTCTGAACAGTTAGTTAAGGATATAGGAACTGAGAAAACTAAGTTAGAAGCTCAAGTATTGAATTTCAAAGAACAAAACAATAATCTAGAAAAAACCGTCAATCTAAAATTAGATCAAATTTATCAATTACGACAAGAGGCAGAACAACAAAATAATAAAAATTTAACACTCGAACAAGAGACAGCAAAATTAAGAGCGGAATTAATCTCTTTACAAGAAAGACTCAGAGAGACAACAACTAATCTAACTGAAAAAGATTTAGAATTAATATCTTTACAAACAACACTCAGAGAGACAACAACTAATCTAACTGAAAAAGATTTAGAATTAATATCTTTACAAACAACACTCAGAGAGAC